>JALYTZ010000251.1 GCA_030854025.1 Vulcanimicrobiota bacterium | reverse complement strand
CGCGTCGTGAAAGAGCATCAGCGCGTGCAAGCCCAAGATTTCGGGTTCATTCGGCATGAGGTGCTCGATCAAAGTAATGAGCCGCAGAGCCTCGTTACATAGCTCTTCGCGCACGCGATGGTCTCCGCTCGTGGCGGCGTATCCTTCGCTGAAGATCAAGTAGACCACGCGCAAGACGGCGTTCAAACGTTCCGGCAGCTCCGCATCCTCCGGAACGGTAAAGGGAATCTGCTCGTCGCGAATCTTACGCTTTGCGCGTACGATTCGCTGTGCGATCGTTGTCACCGACGTCAGGAGCGCCGCCGCGATCTCGTCAGTTGCGAGACCGGCGGCAAAACGCAAGGTCAATGCAATGCGCGTATCGAGATTCAGCGATGGGTGGCAGGCGGCAAAAATCATTCTAAGGCGATCGTCCATCTCGCCTTCTTCCTCCATCAACGCGCTCCCAAGTGGTTCGTGCGCGAGGCGTTCATACTTTTTGGCAGCGACGCGCTCGCGACGCACATGATCGATTGCACTGTTACGCGCAACGCGCACGAGCCACACTTGTGGATTTCCGGGCACACCAGCGGTCGGCCACGTGCGCAGCGCCATCACATATGCATCTTGCACCGCATCTTCGGCACGGCCGAAGTCGTTGAAGTACCGCGCAAGTGTCGCGACCGCCCGCACCGAGTTTTGCCGGAATAGGCGGTCGATATCAGCAGAAGTCACATTTCAAGGACTTGGCGCATCACAATGTGATTCGAAGGATTGCACGCTTGGATCTCTTTGGCAATTTCGATTGCCGCGTGCTTGTCCTTAGCGCGAACGATGTAGTAGCCGGCCAACACTTCTTTGGCTTCGGCATAAGGACCGTCACTTACGATCTGTCCGCCTTCGCTCGCGCGTATTGACTTTGCTTCTTTAGGCGCGTGCAACGCCGCTCCGTCGATGAAGTCGCCGCTGCCTTCCAAATTCTTACGCAGCGCGAAATATTTGCCGACGATTTCTTGTTGTCCCGCTTCAGAAAGACCGGCGAAGTGTCCCGGCGGCTCGTTAATGATATACAGGTATTTCATGGCATCTCCTCGCTTTCTGTCCCTTAGACGAACGCCGACGGCGAGAATCGACATAGTTAGGCCCGCAAGTCCCTTACTCACGGACCGGGAACGGATAGCTGACCGGGCTGCGGTGTCCTTCCGAATCGAGCGCGCGTACGCCGATAATGTAGTCGTCTTTGGAGATCGGCAGCGTCGCCTGCGTGACGTTGCCGACACTCTGCGAGAATTGCCAGACCGGCGAAGTGGTTTCGCGCCAGACGAACTCGTAGGCGCTTGCATGCGGTACCGGCTTCCAGCGAAGCGTAGTGTCGTAGCCGAGCGTTTTGGTAAGCATCTGCGCGTCCGTCGGCGCCTTCGGGCCCAGAGCGAGCGCGGCCAACGCGGCTACGTTCATCTTCGTAACGCGGGCGACGTAGTCGAAATCGACGTAACGAAGCAGGTCGCCGTACTGGAGGCCGTTTTCCACGCGAATGTTTTGGTGCTGATGGTCGAAGTTCTCGTATTTTTCAACAAAGCGCACTGCCGGGAAACCTTGTGCCTGGAACGACTCTTGATCTCCGCCGCGTAGAAAACGATCGGCTCGATAAATTTGTTCGGCCTGCATCGGCGGGACGTACTGCTCGGCGGTGCGCTTGACGAAGCGCGCAAGTTCGCGCGACGGCGAGTCGTTTTCGGAGCCGAGGAGATTCACCGTACGGACTTTAGCGTTGACCGGAAGCGACTCACTGAAAAGCCGAACGATGTCGGGTGCGCTGCGGCCATCGCGGCCCACCGATGCGCCGATGATGTCGTTGTTGAGGTTTCCCTCAACGTCGACGCCGGCTTTCTTTAGAACCTTCGCGTAGTGGTCACTGCCGAATAGGCCCTGCTCTTCGCCGTCAAAACACGCAAACACGATCGTGCCGTGGAACCGCGTTCCGGCCATTGCCTTGGCGGCTTCGATGACGGCAATGGTACCTGAACCATTGTCATCCGCTCCGGGAGAGTCGAGAACGGGATCGTTGCCGTCGGAATTGCGCGAGTCGTAATGGCTCGACATCACGTACGTGCGCCCGTCCGGATCGTCGCCTTTGAGAACGGCAATGACGCTCGACACCTGGACCTCCCTTGGGATGCGCGCAGTTTTCGGCTGGACGTACGTGTCGTACGAAACCGTCATCCGGCCGCCCGCGCTTCGTGCCGCGGCCTCGAACTGCGAACGGATCCAGGACCGTGCCGCGTAAACGCCGCGCGTAGCAGTGCTCGTGGTGTCCGAAAACAGGCTGCGCGTTCCGAAGCTCACCAGCTTCGTATCAAGCGCGCGCAAATCGCCGGGGGAAACGCTCGTGAGAAGATTGGAAATGTGCGAATCCAACGGCGGCGCAGCGATCGGCGGAGCATCGGCGGCGGCGAGAAGCGGTGATGCGAGCAGAGCGCTTACTGCCAGTGCGCTATAAAAAAGGCGAGAATTCATTCTCGCCAACTTCACGACACTTTCGATTTTTCCTCAAATTGCGGTGCGGTCCTACGCAAGTACCTCCCAAGAACGACTGCTGTTCCTTTACCGGGCACGCTGTGCACGGCAAAGATGTCGGTGCAGCGTCGCATAATCGGCAGACCCCGGCCATGTTCGTTCAGATCATCCGGAAGGGCAGTCTTTGGATCGGGGTTCACGTCGAAGCCGGCGCCCGAGTCGATGACAGTGGCCAAAATTCTGTCGTTCTCCACCTGGCAGCGGATCTCGATGACGTCGTTCGATCCGGAGTGCTCGATTGCGTTGGCCAGCGCCTCACCGACGGCAAAGATAAATTCGTCGAGATCGTGGCGGTCGACCGAGCAGCTATTGGCGAACGTGATGACTTCTTGCCGGACGCTGTGTCCGAATCGCGCGTTCGGGGGAATGCGAACCTTCAGGGCCGGCCTCGGCCCTCCGTCTACCTCTCTCATATACTGCTCGGCAGTCATGTTCTTACTCGCACCGCTGCTCGTTCTACCCAATTCCTCCTTCACTCTATCGGACCCGAGTACCAATGCCCATTGCCCCCTTTGGCCTACGCCAAGTCGTCCTTCGTCCTTCGTCCTTAGACAGGCTCAGGATGACATGGCCAGGAGTACATGGCTCGGAACGATTAAGGGTTTACCGTTGAGTGCGCGCCAGGGGCGCCTTACCGTTCACCTCGAAGGGGCGAGCATGGCTTCTATGACAGCGCCTACCGGGGATGAGCTGCGCGACCTTACCGAGCGGGCCCGCGATTCCGCGATCCGCATTTCGACGGCCAAAGGCGAGATGGTCTTTACCTTCTATCCGGATGACGCGCCGCAGCACTGCGCCGCCTTCATCAAGCTGGCGGAAGCCGGGTTCTACAACGGCCTTGCCTTCCATCGGGTCGAGCCGGGCTTCGTGATCCAGGGCGGCGATCCGTCGGGAAACGGCACCGGTGGACCGGGCTACCAGCTCAAAGCGGAATTCAACGACCGGCCGCACATTCGGGGCAGCGTTGCCATGGCGCGATCGTCAAACCCGAATTCCGCAGGCTCGCAATTCTACATCTGCCTGGACGACGCGCGGTTTCTGGATAAGCAGTACACCGTTTTTGGCCAGCTCGTCGACGGGTTCGAAACGCTGGACTCGATTCGGGTCGGCGACGTTATGACCACGATGGCGGTTGAACCGAAAGCGGCTTCATAGATCGGTTCCGGCGACGTGCGCGTAAGCCGCCCTTGAAATGTTTGCGATACCGGCATAGGCGTCGCTGTAGTTCGCAAGCTGTTTTGTGAATACGGTCAGCACGTAGGGCGAATCTCCGAACGGTTCGACCACCGCAACGTCATTGCGAACCCCGTCGACTTCACCGGTCTTGTTGGCACAGGCAGTGCCGGGCGGAAGACCGGCGGGGATTTTCGTTCGGTCGGTTTGGCCGAGCATGATCGTAAGCATCGCTCGGCATTGCGCGGGCGGGGCGACCGTCACGATTCCCTCACGCGCTCCATGTTCGATCTGGTAGAGCAGATGCGCCATGTCGGCCGGCGTCGTCCGATTGTCCATGTGATGGACGATCGCGCTGTAATCTAAAAAATGACGCAGCAAATGCGTGTGGTGCATGCCGGCCCGATGTGCCGCTGCGTTGATGGCGTCGAAGCCGAAGTGCGTGATCAGCAGATTGCTCGCCGTGTTGTCGCTCAGTTGAATCATCGGCAGGAGCAGTTCGTGGACGGTAAAACGCTCGCCGTCGGATTTGCCGGCTAGAAAATCCGAGCCGCCGATCAACGCGGCGCGCCGAAACGTCACGGGCGCGCGCATCACGTGCGGATCGCGCGCGGCTCGTTGGAATGCGGTCAGCAGAATCAGCAGCTTGATGGTCGAGGCGCTGGCGAACGATAGATCTTGATTGTAGGCAAAAAACGGCGGTCCGCCCGACATCGTGCGCGCGTAAACGCCGGCGGTGCCCGGGATTTCGCGGACGGCGGCGCGGATGCGCGAACCGATGCTCGCCGCGAACGCCGCGTTCGGTACCGCTGCCGCGGACAGCGAACCGGCCAGAAAGTGGGAGCGCTTCAAGAGCCGGTCCCTTGGTAGTGCTGTAGACCAACACGCCAGAACGCATACGAGGCCGCGAGCCACGCCAGACCCACGAGCGGCGTGAAGAGACCGACTTGCGGCGAGAGCGCGAGTCCCGTTTGTGTTTTGTGCAGAAGATACGTCGCCGGAAAATAATTCATGAAGGCGAACGGCAGCACGAACGTGAGCACGAGCCGCACCCCGCGCGTGTAGATGCTGATCGGGTAGCGGGTGAAATCCTGTTCGAGCGACATGACCACCCATCTTAGCGTGTCGACTCGGACGAACCAAAATGAAAGCGTGGCCACGGCGAGCGATATACCCAAATCAATCAGCGCGCCGCCGATGACGACCAGTGGAACGAATGCGACGTACCCCAAGTCGACCGTAACCCCGCTAAAACGCGTGGCGATCACGAAGTACACGATTGCTAGTATCAGCCCGTCGGGCCAAATTTGCGACGGTACGGTGAGCGTTTGAAAGAGCGAATCCTGCGGGCGAACGAGGAAGCGGTCGAAACGACCCTCGCGAACGTATTCGGGAACGTTGACCACGGAGAAAAAGAAGGCGTTGTGAAACTCGTGTCCTAGCATCCAGAGGGCGTAGAGAAACGCCATCTGCTTGAAGTCCCAGCCGTTCATCGACGGGAACTGATGCAGCGTCACCCATAGCGCGGCGATGGCTGTTCCGTGATAGACGATCGTGAAGCCGAACCACATGAAGAAGTTCGCGCGATACTCCAGTATCGTGAGAAAGTTGATGCGCCAATATTGCCAGTACGTTGCGAGCACCGCCGATGAAGTTCACCACTACCGCGAACCTCCCCGTTCGCAAGCCGTACCGGCTCGATTTGACAAGCGACGCGCTACGCCGTCTGGCTGCCAACGTCGTGGATTACGTCGATGCCGAAGGAACGTATCAGCGCGCGCTGGCGGACGACCGAGGAGTGAACGTCGTCGCGGTTCGTCAGCGGGGATCCGATGCGCTCGACGTGCGCTTGAGCGGACGCAATGCGCAGCGCTGGATGCCGGTAGTTGAACGGATGCTCGGTACCACGGTCTCGCTCGACGGATTCTACCGGCGCGCGCGTACGCTCCCATGGCTCCGCCGCCTATCGCTTGAGCTGCGCGGCCTCAAGCCGCCGCGCTACCCCGATCTTTGGGAATCGCTCGCGCACGCGATCGTCTTTCAGCAGATCAGCATTCACGCGGCTGCGTCGATCATGCGCCGCATGGTGGAGTTGCTGGCCGAACCGGTCGATGGACCGTCGGGCGCCCGGCTCTTTCCGTTTCCGCGTCCGCGCATGCTGCTGGCTGCCGATGTCGACCTGCTGCGTGCCGCCGGCCTCTCGGCCAACAAAATCGCGCATCTGCGCGAAGCGGCTCAGGCAGTCACCTCCGGACGGCTGTGCGATGCCGTCATTGAAAAGATGGATACCGAAACGGCAATCGAGCACTTGTGCGCGGTGCGCGGCATCGGCCGCTGGAGCGCTGCGGTCGTCATGCTGCGCGGCTTCGGGCGGCTCGACGTTTTTCCGATGAACGACTCCGGCGTCGCGCGTTCGATCAAAATTGTTACGGGTAATCCGGACGTCGACGTGGATTCGGTTTTAGCCGCGCTCGGCCCCACGCGCGGAATGCTGTACTTTCATTTGCTGCTCGGACGGCTGCGCAAGATCGTCCCGGAACCGGCGCATTTATAACGTTAGCCGCCCTGGATGACGATGCGCTGAGAGCCTGCGCGCCATACGAACGTCGAGAGCGCCGCAAAGAGCGCAAGCCATACGATCTGCACGGCGAACGACGCGAGATACGCGTCGGGCCGAATGACGCCGACGTAAATCAGCAGCGGCGTCGAATAGATAGCTGCGAACGGCAGCGCAAAGACCGCTCTTCCGAAAACTCCCGGGAAAAACGTGAGCGGAATGATTTGACCGCTGAGAAGATCCGAGACCCAGCGCACGATTAGTTGAATGGCGAATGTTTCCAGGGTCCAAAACGCCACGGAATTCATCAAAAAATTGAGAAAGAAATTTACGAAGTATCCGAGCACGAAGGAGAGCGCGAATGCCGCGCACACCGCGGGCGCCGGCACGTCGATGTGCACCAGAAGCAGCGCGAAGAGGATCGACGGTACCACGAGCACTGCGTGCAGGATCGTTTGACCGGCGCCGTCGCTGAAAAAGTATGCGGGCACGCTGATCGGCTTCATCAAATCGGTTGCGATCGTACCCTCGCGAAGTTTTTCTCGGATCATCCGCGTGCCGTCGACTTCAAGAATCAGCGACATCAGCAGGGCGACCGTCGCGTACGTGATCATTGCGTGAAGGGGAAGATGCATCGGCGCGGCGTTCTGCGCATACAGCGCCGTCCAGAGCGAACGCACGAGGTAGACGCGCAGAACCAGTGAACCGATCTCGGTGAGCACTTCGAGCCGGTATGTGGCTTCGCGGGCAAATGCTTTCTTCGCAAATTCGAGATAGGGCTCTACGCGCGCAAACGCCGTCACTTTTTCTTTTTCTGTCGATCGAGCGCGGCTTCGCGGCGCTGACGCGCCTCTTCCAGCTCGACGAACATGACGTCGACGACTTTTTCAACCTCTACCGACTGGGTGGGCGCGGGTTCCTCGCGAGACTTTAACACGGGCCCTTTGGAAGCGGCTTTTTTCGGAGTTTCTGCGATGACCGCATCCTGCGCGTGCGCTTTGCGCAGAAACCGGCTGTAGACTTCGGCGGCTTTCGCGCCTGCGTCGTCGGTCTGCGGCACGTTGAAGACCGATTCGAAGAACGGCGCTCGCACGTGCGCATCACCGGCGCTCTCCGGCGGATGAACGGCTCCGGGGGCTATGCTCGAACCTTCTACCAAAACGGCGCCGTTATATACCTTGGCGCCGGCCGCGATGAAGCACCCCGGCTCGACCGTTGCTCCGACGACGTATGCGTTAGGCCCGATGATACAGCTCTCGCCGATCGTCAATGGAAATTGAAGTGCGTCGCCGCCGCTGGCCTTGAGCACCGCATTCTCCATCACGACGCTGTTGGCGCCGACGACCAGCGGGGCGCCTTCGCTCGCGAGTACGGCACCGTGCAACACGGCGCATCCTTCCTCCACCGTGACGTCGCCGCTGACGATCGCGCTTGCCGCAACGTATGCGGAGGGATGAATGCGTGGCGTTTTCGTTCCGCTGGAAACCATCATGTCAGTACGTTCTCTCCACTGTAGCCTTCGACGTAGATACGGCGTATGATCGACTCGAGGTCCGGTTCTTCGATCGAAACGTCGCGGATATCGTAGCGTTCCGTTGCCTCGCGAATCAGCGTGGCGGCGCGCATCCCGGCGCGATCGAATCGGAAGCGGGCCACCGTGCGATCCGTCTCGATCAATTCGGCGCCGTCGAGATGCGGGTCCGCCTGCGGTTCGGAAAAGTTCAAGACGAGCGTTCGATGCGTGCCGTACTGCGCTTTGATGCGTTCGACGCCGCCGTCGTAAATGACGATGCCTTTGTCGATCAGGACGATCCGGCGGCAGAGCCGCTCGACGTCGGCGAGATCGTGAGTTGTGAGGATAATCGTCGTGCCGCGTTCCTGATTGATTCGGCGCACGAATTCGCGGATCGCTTCCTTCGCGACCACGTCCAAGCCGATAGTCGGCTCGTCGAGGTAGACGATCTGCGGATCGTGGAGCATCGCGGCCGCAAAGTCGCCGCGCATTCGCTGCCCGAGCGAAAGCTGGCGCACGGGAGTGCGCAGAAACGGTTCCATGTCGAGGATCTCGACGAAATGCGCGAGGTTCGTCCGGTATCGCTCGCGCGGAATTGCGTAGATCGCGCGCAGCAGTTCGAACGATTCGACCAGCGGCAGGTCCCAGTAAAGCTGGCTGCGCTGTCCGAAGACGACACCGATGTTTCGCGCGTTTTCACGGCGACGCTCGTAGGGAACCACGCCCGCAACTTCGACCGTGCCCGAGGTCGGCACCAGAATGCCCGTGAGCATTTTGATCGTCGTCGACTTGCCTGCGCCGTTCGGTCCGATGTAGCCGACCAGTTCGCCGGCTTCGAGGTCGATGTCGACTCCGGCAACCGCAACTTTTTCTTCGGCGGCGCGCGAAAAGAGCGTGCGAAGCGCTCCACCCGGGCCGCTCGAACGCTTGACGGTACGAAAAACCTTGCGCAGCGCTCGGGCTTCGATAATCGGCACCGTCGTATGCTTCTCTGGGAAGCGCTTTGCGGCCCTGGGCAAGAAGAGAACTGCGTGATCGTAACGATTTCCAGCGAATACGGCTCGGGGGGCCTCGGCGCCGGTCGAATCGCCGCGCAGCGGCTCGGCTATAAATTCGTGGATCAGCAGCTTCCGGTGGTCGTCGCTGCGCGACTGGGAACCTCGCGCGCCGCCGTGAACGCCACCGAGGGCGCAAGCGCAACCGTGAGCGAGCGCATTCTGCGAGTGCTGGAACTGGGCACCCCGGAAGTGAATGCGGCGCAAGTGGGCGTGACGTTCGACGAAGAGTGCGTGCGCGAAGTGCAACAGGCCGTTCGAGACTTCGCCGCCCGCGGAAACTGCATCATCATCGGGCGCGGCGGAAGCGCGATACTCGGACGCCGGCGGGACGTGCTGCGCGTTTTCGCGCACGCTCCGCGCGAGTGGCGCATCCACCGTCTTGTCGACGGCCACGGTGTCGATGCAAAAACGGCGACCTCGGAAGTCGATCGAATCGATCGCGCGCGGCGGGAATACATGCGGGCGTACTACGAGTTGGATTGGGGCACACCGGCAAATTATGACCTGTCGGTCGACGTCTCGTCGTTCGGCGACCAGGGTACCGCGGAGCTCATCGTACGCGCTGCTGAATCGCGAACGTGAAGCGCGCAACGCGCTCGACCGTCGAGCGTTCCCTTCCGCATCGTCAAATTGCGCTGTTTGCCTCGCTGCGATTCCGCGACTTTCGCCTGCTCTGGATCGGCCTGCTGATCTCGAATCTCGGGTCTTGGATGCAGCTGACCGCTACCGGGTACTTCATTGCAAAGCTCGCCGGCTCTGCGGAAGTCTCCGCGCTGTACCTAGGCATCCAAGGGCTCGCGCGCGCGGTTCCGGTCATTCTGTGTTCGCCGATCGCCGGCGTCATCGCGGACACCCTCCCGCGACGCCGCGTGCTTTTCGTTACGAATACCGTTATGTCGCTGATCGCGCTCGCGCTGGCGCTGCTCACTACCTTCGGCCGCATGCATATCTTCGGGCTGATCGTGATTTCGGCGCTCAATTCGGTTGCCGTTTCGTTCGATTCGCCGGCGCGGCAGAGCTGGGTGCCGCTGCTCGTGGATCGCGAATACATCGGAAACGCCATCGGCCTAAACTCGATCGCATTTAACGCGCCCGCGGTCATTGGTCCGGCTCTGGCCGGCATTCTCATCGCCGGCATCGGCATCGCGGGTTCGTTTTACGTCAATGCCGTCGCGACCCTGGCCGTGGTGGCTGCGCTGTTCTTCATGAAGCCCGCACCGGCGACAAACAAAAAACGCGAAGCGCTGCTGCCCTCGATCACCGAAGGTCTGCACTTTCTATTCACGCACAGAATCTTGCGCTGGATCATCGGTGTCTTCATCGTGACCGCGATCTTGGTACGCCCGTACAGCACCCTGCTTCCGGCGTTCGCCGTCAACGTGTTTCACGCAAATGCAAAAGGCCTCGGCGTCGCAATCGCGGCAACCGGAATAGGCGGTTTCGCAGGTGCGCTGCTCACCGCGTACGTGGGTTCGCACGAGCGCCGTGGCGTATTGTGGCTCGTGTCGGGGCTCGCGATGTCGGTCGGCGTCATGCTGCTGGGGCTCACGCCGAATTTGTTTGCCGCACTGCCGGTACTCTTCATCATCGGCACGGCGACGCTCTCATTCCTGGGCGCGTCCAACACGCTGATCCAAACGCTCAGTCCCGACCAAGTTCGCGGTCGCGCGATTTCGGTGTACACGATGGTGGCAGTGGGCGTCGTGCCGGGCGGAGCGTTCGTGTTGGGGTCGATCGCCGCGTTCATCGGGTTGCACGCCACGTTCTTCACGTCGGGAAGTCTCTGTACGCTGTTCGTCGCATGGCTCTGGATAAGCCGCCCGGTCGTTCGAACCGTCTAAAGCGCTAGGGCGCAAAAAAAAGCGAGCCGCTTGCGCGGCTCGCTACCCTGAAGGACGTAAAAAAGCCGGTACTAAGCTGCTGCTTTTTTCCGGCGTGCTGTGGTTTTGCGGCGGGTGGTCTTGCGCGTCGTCGCCTTGCGAGCGGTTTTGCGCGTACCGGCCTTTTTGCGAGTCGTTTTGCGAGCGGTTTTCTTACGGCCGGCGGTTTTCTTACGCGTCGTGGCCTTTTTGCGTCCGGCGGTTTTCTTGCGTCCGGTTGTCTTTTTGCGTCCCGCGGTTTTCTTGCGGCCCGCCGTCTTCTTTCGCGTCGACTTGCGAGCGGTGGTCTTGCGCGCGCCGGTCTTTTTACGAGCCGTCGTTTTGCGCGTCGCCTTCTTGCGAGGCGCCGCTTTAGTCGTTCGTTTGACTGCCATAAAGTACGGAGTCATCCTTTCTCTGGTGTGCGATGCAACCAGGGTTGTTGCCTATGTTATACAGTAATACGGCTTGCGTGGCAAGTTTTGATGATATTGACCGGAGTGTCCGATGCGCGTAACGGTCGACGATGCGGCATTTGAAGTGCAAGATGAAGGCCGCGGCGACGCGATCGTACTGCTGCACGGCTTCCCGCTGACGCATGCGATTTGGACCGAACAAGTCGCTGCGCTTCGAGCGCGAGCCCGCATACTTGCGCTCGATTTGCGCGGCATGGGAAACTCGAGCGTAACCGCCGGACCGTATCTCATCGAATCGCTCGCGGGCGATTTGGCAGCCGTTCTCGACAGTCTGCACGTGAAAAACGTAACCATCGTGGGCCATTCGTTGGGCGGTTACGTTGCAATGGCGTTCTGCAGAATGTACGTCGAACGCGTCGATCGGCTCGCGCTGATCTGCAGCACGCTCGCCGCCGATTCGGCCGAAACGGCCGGATTCCGCGAAGCCCTAGCCGATCGGATCGAACGCGTGCACACGATGGAACCGGTCGTGGAAGCCTACATGCCCAAGCTCTTCGCTCGCCGAACGATCGAAGAGAATCCGTACGCGCTCACCTTTGCCGAAACGCTGACGCGCAGCAACGCGCCCGAGGGCGCGGCGGCGATGCTGCGCGGAATGGCCGCACGCGTTGGCTCGTACGATATCGCCGAAGATTTGCGGATGCCGGTTCTCATCGTCGCCGGTGCTCGCGATACGATCGTGCCGCCCGA
The DNA here is from genome assembly GCA_030854025.1 of Vulcanimicrobiota bacterium. Taxonomy (GTDB): domain Bacteria; phylum Vulcanimicrobiota; class Vulcanimicrobiia; order Vulcanimicrobiales; family Vulcanimicrobiaceae; genus JALYTZ01. The sequence continues at coordinate 2,640 of JALYTZ010000251.1, read as the reverse complement.
AGAAGCCGGACGCATCAGGGATGCCTTCCCGAATGCGACGCTTCAGGTTATGCCGAAGAGCGCGCACGTGCCGATGCTGGAAGAACCCGCGGAACTGACCCGCGTTATTGCCGAATTTGCAGCCGTCCGCGACGGCGAAAAACGTTAACCGCGAGAAGCGCCGCAATGACGATCGCGGCGACGACGGCGGCGAATACGACGACTTTGAGCACGAAAGCCAGCACGACGAGCGCGACGATGGCGAGCGTGATCCCAAGTGTGAGCCGGACGAACGTCATTACCATGTATACTTTCCTTCGACTGAAGTCTTCACTTGATTCTACCGATAGAGAGAAGACAGGTTTCAGGAAGGGAGCTTTTTGGTTGTGGATGCGGCATCTCTGAGTAGCGCTCTGTCTTCGGCATCGGTCGGGGGACAGGTCGCCATCGGCGTCCTCAAGGCAACGCAGTCGCTGGAGCAACAGTTAGCTGCGACCCTCTTCGCCTCGCTGGGGCTAGGCACCGCGGTCGACGCGCACGCGTAGGCGAACTTCGTCTTGCCCGGTGCGGGCATGGTGTACTAGAATGAAGCGACGGGATCTCCCGTCGCTTCTTTCATTTAGAAAGGGTGTGCGGCATGAAACCGCAGATTTTCGTTATTTTCCCGCTTGCGGCGCTCGCGCTGACTGCCACGCTCGCTTCCGCCGATCCGGCGAAACCGGTCCGGCACGTCGTCTATCACTTCGACGTGTCGATGACCTCGACGCTCACGACGCATAGCTCCGGCGTCGACGACGGCACGGGTGGTTCGGGATTAGCCGATTACTCCGGCGGTTCGGCCGATAAGGGAACGATCGCGCTTGATGTGCTGCAGGTCGGTTCCGACGGCGGCTTGGCCGTGCAAGTGACGGAGACGGCTCAAAATAACCGGTCGGCCAAGGCAACGACGTGCTTGGTTTATAACGACGGCCGCTTGAACTGCGATCCGAACGGCAAGGTCAACGAAGAGGAAATGGCGCTGCTTCAAGTCGCCAGTCGCGACTTCGTCGATCCCACGCAATTCGATGCGCACAAGCATTGGAGAGTCGGCGGCAGCTCGAACGGGTTCACGACCTCCACCGATTACACGCTCACCGGCGGCGACCCGGCCGGCGTCGTCACGATCGCGTTGCAGCGGGTAGATAAAGTCGAGGGCGCCCAGGGCTACAACGCGACGACGGATGGGACGGTCACGTACGACGTGCCGCTTTCGATTCCAACTGCCGTAAAAGAAGACGCCGTGATGCGCCAAAATCGCGGGATGGGCCAGGACAACCGCGTCGATACGCACATTACGCTCAACCTGATCTCCGACTCACTGGCCAACGCTAAGAAATCCTAAGCGCGCCCAGTACGTCGAGAACGGTGTAAATCGAAGCCACGTGCGGCATCGAGTCGATTGCGCCGCTGCGCACGTGCGCTTGCAGCTCGCGCAGCGGCACCAGCTCGATGTCGATGGCTTCGGTGACGTCGAGCTGCTGACCGGAAACCTTTTTCGCGTCACGTGCGAGAAACAAATGCGCGAGCGAATTCGAGTTTGTGGGCTCCGTCACAAAACTCGCTAACCGTTTCATCGACTGCGCGGCATAACCGGTCTCTTCGAGCAGCTCCCGAAGCGCGCAGTGCTCGGCCGTTTCACCTTCGTCGATCGCGCCGGCCGGCAGTTCGAGCAGCACCCGTGCGATCCCGTGTTTGTATTGCCGCACGAGGACGACCTCGCCGGATTCGGTTAGCGCGAAAATGACGACGAACCCACGGCTTTCGCGCACGTAGTAGTCCTCGACGAGCACGCCGCCCGGAAGTTCGATCGTGTCCTTGCGCAGCCGCAGATACGGTGTGTCGACGGCGTACGACGAGGCGGTGATCCGCCAATCCGGCTTCTTCATGCGCGCCGAGCCTTCCACGAGTGGTGTTTAGCCGCCCCCGCGAGAATGAGTGGGCGTGGAAAGAATTCTTATCGTCGGCGCAGGCACGATGGGCGCCGGCATCGCGTTCGTTGCCGCTCGCGCGGGCTTTGCGGTCGACCTCGTCGATCCCGATAAAACGGTGCGCGAGCGAGCGAGCATTCCCGCTTCTGCCGCAGCAGTCGTGAAATTTCACGATGCAATACCAACGGCGAGCGAAGCCGTGCTTGCGATCGAGGCGGTACCCGAACGCTTAGAGCTTAAACGTGAGGTGTTTCGCGCACTCGAATCGGCGGTCGGCCCGCAAACGCCAATCGCGACGAACACCTCGTCGCTCTCGGTCGGTTCGATCGCGCAGGCATTGCAGCGGCCCGAGCGCGCAGTGGGCATGCACTTCTTCAATCCGCCCGCTGCAATGCGGCTGGTAGAAGTCGTGCGCGGCGAGCAAACTGCAGACGAGACGGTTGACCGCGCGCTGGAATTTGCGCGGCAATTCGACAAGGATGCGGTCGTGACGGCGGATTCTCCCGGTTTCATCGTTAATCGCGTCGCGCGTCCGTTCTTTCTGCAGTCGTTGCGCGCGCTGGCGGCCGGGGCCGCGCCGATCGAAGATCTCGACCGGCTCGCGCGTGGAATCGGCTTTCGCATGGGACCGTTCGAACTCATGGACCTTATCGGCCTGGACATCAATCTCGCGACGAGCGAAAGCATCTAGACG
>JALYTZ010000250.1 GCA_030854025.1 Vulcanimicrobiota bacterium | reverse complement strand
ACCGGCCGCCGCAGCCCAAGTATCCGCAGTACTACCGGGATGCCGAAATCATCGCGGGTGACTTTCATTTCATGCGCCAGTTCATGCCCGAGGATTTAGACGGGAAGACCGTGCTGACGAACACCGTTACCGCGCACGACGTGGAGGAGCTTCGCAAGCGCGGGGTCGCCCGTTTGATCACGACGACCCCCGATTTTCAGGGGCGGTCCTTCGGCACGAACGTCGTCGAAGCGGCGCTGCTTGCGTTGCTCGGAAAGAAGTGGGCCGACGTCACGGCCGAAGACTACGAACGCGTGCTCCGCGAACTGGACCTCAAGCCGCGCGTCGTCGAGCTCGAGTGATAGGGTGCGGGCGCGGGTTTTAGGGTAGTTTTGAGCGCGGTGCCGTTCATCCGGCAGGCGAGCAACTCGGCCGGTTAGAATCAACGGCGCTGGCGCCGGCCACCACGGCGCTTTTATTGCACGAGGCACGAGATCGAGGGTCCGTAATTGAACGAGAAAGAGATCGTTCTTACCAAAGAAGGTTTGACGAAGCTCGAGCAAGAGCTTGACGATCTAAAATCGGTCCACCGTAAGGAAGTCAACGACCGCATTCGTCAAGCCAAAGAATTCGGCGACTTGAGCGAAAACGCCGAATACGAAGACGCCAAGCAAGAGCAGGCGTTCATCGAGGGCCGCATTCTGAAGTTGGAATCGATGGTTCGCAACGCGCGTTTGATCGACGAATCCGACTACGCCGCCGACGAAGTGCATCTGGGCGCCACCGTCAAGGTGAAGGATATCAAGACCAGCTCGAGCCACGAATTTTCGATCGTGGGCTCGGCCGAGTCGGATCCGCCCAACCATCGCATCAGCAACGAATCACCGTTGGGCCGCGCCGTGCTTGGACGGAAAAAGGGCGAGACCGTCGACGTTGCCACGCCGCGCGGCGTGGTGAAGTATAAAATCGAGGCCATCAAGAGTCTCAACGCGCCGAAAAAGACCGCGAAGAAGGCGAGCTGACCCGCATCGGGCGGCGATGGACGAAGATCTCGGGAAAAGCGAAGCGGCGCTCGTAGCGGCCAGACGTGAAAATCTGGCCGCTTTGCGTTCGCGCGGAAACGATCCGTTCGCGCAAACGCGCTTCGAAGTCGATGCCAGCGCCGCCGAACTGGCCGCGCGCTATGCGTTCTTAGTTCCCGAACAGAAAGCCGAAAGCGAAGACTGGTCGATTGCTGGGCGAATCATGAGCAAGCGCCGCATGGGCAAGACGATCTTCGCGGACGTTCGCGATCGTACCGGGCGCCTGCAGATCTACGTGCGCAAAGACGAGATCGGCGACGATGCGTTCGCCGACTGGATCGCGCTCGACATCGGCGACATTGCCGGCCTCCACGGCTTCATGTTCCGCTCGAAGATGGGCGAGCTTACGTTGCACGTGAAGTCCTTCGCGATGCTCGGAAAAACGCTGCAGCCGCTGCCCGACAAGTGGCACGGACTGACCGACGTAGAGAAGCGCTACCGCCAGCGCTACGTCGACCTGATCGTTAATTCCGACGTTCGCGATTCGTTCATTCAGCGCAGCCGCATTCTCTCGGAAATGCGCCGGTTCATCGACGCGCGGGGATTTTACGAAGTGGAAACGCCGACGCTGCTGCACATTGCCGGCGGCGCGGCGGCGCGTCCGTTCATAACCACGGTCAACGCGCTCGATCAGTCCATGCAGCTGCGCATTGCGACCGAATTAAATTTGAAGCGGCTCATCGTCGGCGGCATGGAGCGCGTGTACGAGATCGGGCGCATCTTTCGCAACGAAGGCATCGATACGACCCACAACCCTGAGTTCACAATGCTCGAACTCTACGCGGCGTACTGGGACGTGCACGACATGCTCAATTTTAACGAAGCGCTCGTCGCGCATCTCGTCGGGGTCGTGAGCGGCGGACAAGATGCCCTTCCCGTCGGCGATCAAACGATATCGTTCAAGCGTCCGTTCAAGCGCATTTCGTACTTGGACGGCATCGAAGAGCACGGTGGATTCACGCGCGCTCAGCTGCTCGATCCCTCCGGAGCGCAGGCCATTCTCGAACGGTTGGGCTTGCCGAAGTCGCCGACGCACGGCCACGCGCTCGATAAAATCTTCGAACGCGTGGTCGAGCCGCATTTAATCGAACCGACTTTCGTAACGGACTATCCGGTCATCATCTCGCCGCTCGCGAAGCGCAAGCAAGACGACCCGGACCTCGTCGATCGGTACGAACTGTTTTGCGCGAACTTCGAAATCAGCAACGCCTTTACCGAGCTCAACGATCCCGACGACCAGCGGGCCCGTTTCGAGGCGCAGGTGCACGAACGCGCCAAGGGCGATACGGAGATTCCCGAACCCGATTGGGACTTCGTGCGCGCGCTCGAATTCGGAATGCCGCCGACGGCCGGCATCGGCATCGGCGTGGATCGCCTGGTCATGCTGCTCACGAACAACCCGAGCATCCGCGACGTGTTACTCTTTCCGCTTCAACGCGCGCACGGCTAATTTCAAACTGGCATTCGGCGACGAAAGGGGGACCGATGAATCGATTGAGGACGACGCTGTACACTGCAGCAGTTTTTTGTGCGCTCGTGCCGCTTGCGGCGCCCGCGGATACTCCGTCCATCGGGCTTACGCTCAATGGGTTGTTCGGCAACTACAATACCGGCCGCGGCGCGACGAACGTGCCGCTGCTGCCGATACCAATCGTGCGGGTGCGCGTGCCGGTGAAACGCTTCGAGCTATTCGCCGAAGGACTGCCGCCAATCGGACCGCTTAGCTACTCTGACGGACGCGGCGGCTCGCAAGCGACGCGAGTGAGTTACGGCGTGGCCGAAGCGCGCTATTCTTTTGACGAAGAGCGCTACACGGTCGGCGTCGGCGAATCGCTGCTGAACCAGGTCACGTATTTTCGCCGGCCCGGCCCGATCGAGCAAAGTTCGCGTGTGGCCGGCTTTCGGATGTCGGCGCGCGTGCGTTTGAGCTCCGGTCTTCGCGATCGCACCGATCTGACCGTCGCTGCCAGTCCGCGCATGCACGCCGTGCAGCGGACCGCGGTGTATCCGATCTCGAACGTGTGCCTGCCGTTCGTGCCGCCGTCCCAGTGCCGTCCGCAGGTCTTCGGCTTCAACGACCCCGAGGACGCATCGCTGATCGACGCCTCGCTCGCGCGCACGCACGCGCTGGGAAGCCTCAACATCTCGTATGGCGTGCGCTACATGAACTACGTCGCGCACTACCCGCTTCCCGGAAATCCTCAGGCCGATCACGAGCGTTTCGTGATGCCGTTCGTGGGTTTGGACTCGTCCCTCGGGCATTAAAACGAGCCTAACGAACGTGCGCGCCGTCGTCGAGTACGATGGCACGAAGTTCTGCGGTCTGCAGTATCAGACCAACGCGCGCACCGTCGCCGGCGAGTTGGAAGCCGCATTGAGCGCCTTGCTGCGCCATCCGGTGAAACTTACCGCCGCCGGCCGAACCGACGCGGGAGTGCATGCGACCGGTCAAGTCATCACCTTTGCAACGCCGGCCGCCTTCCCGTTCGAGCGGCTCGCTCTTGCGATGAACGCCAATCTTCCGGACGATGTGAGCGTGCGCGATGTTGCCGTCGTCGATGCGAACGTTTCGGCGCGTTTTTCCGCCGTCGAACGTACCTACGTCTACGCCATTTTGAATCGTCGCGCGCCCTCGGCCGTGCTGCGCCATTTTGCCTACCACGTGTTAAGGGGGCTCGATCTCGCCGCGATGCGGGCCGCGGCGGGCCAACTGATCGGCGAACACGATTTCCGCTCGTTTTGCGGCATGCTGCCGGAGAGCGGTCCGACGCTGCGCGCCGTACGGTCGCTGGAGGTCGAGCGCCGCGGAGAACTGGTTCGCTTAGCGATCAGCGCCGACGGTTTTCTGCATCGAATGGTGCGCAATATCGTCGGCACGCTCATCGAATGCGGGACCGGTCGACGCGACGCTGCCGAGATGCCGGCAATTCTTGCGGCTCGCGCGCGCGCGGCTGCCGGCATCACCGCGCCGGCCCGAGGCTTGTACCTTGCCGGAGTGCGGTATCGCGACGGATTCGATTCATTCGCCGAGCCGCCGCTATTTAACGAATAACAAAACCTTTGCGAAGGCCGCCGAGCGCGCGCACGACCGTAAAGCGCACGCGAGCGGTCGTCCGGCCGTCGCTGGCCGACAGCGTCCATTTGCCGGGGCGCACTTGCCAGTACGCGCGATCGCCAGGCGCGTTCGCAAGACGGGAACCGTCGATCGTCCAGCGCACGTGCGAACCGGCCGGATGCATTGCTACGCATTCGATTTGCTGCTGCGGGCGCGCGGGATCGTTCGCGGCAAGCTTGTCTTCGAAGACATCGCCGTCATGCGGGAAGAGTACGCGCAGTGTTCCGGCGAGATTACCTTGGCGCGCGCGCCACTCGTCGAATCCATCGCTTGCGGTCGCGTTGACGTTCGACGTATGCCGTAGATCGTTGCGATCCAAAAACTCGGCGACGATCGAGCGACAGCCGCGCAGATCCAGGCTGCCCGTCGACGCGCACATGCGCGTGCGGGCGTATCCGCGCGGCGCTTGAAACGCCGGAGGATCGCGCCGTTCGTATAAATGCAGCATGATCCGGTTCCAGAGCGGCCCGGCGCCGCTCACGCCGGCGATCGAACGCATCGGCGCGCCGTCGAAGTTTCCGGTCCACACTCCGACGGTGTACTCGCGCGTGTACCCCACCGTCCACGTGTCTCGCGAACCCGACGACGTACCCGTTTTTACAGCGGCTGCAAACGGCATGTCGAGCACCGAATCGGCGCCGAAGGCCTGCGCCCGCGCTGCGCGGTCGGCCAGCATGTCGGTTACCAACTGCCAATTCGCCGCGTCGCCGATCTGATGCGGCGCAGCGAGCGGGTCGTCCGCCGTTGTGCGCAACGGAATCATACTGCCGCTTCGCGCCATGGTGACGTACGCATGCGTGAGGTCCCAAAGGGT
>JALYTZ010000244.1 GCA_030854025.1 Vulcanimicrobiota bacterium | reverse complement strand
TTTGCGCAATGCGGCGCGTCCGTATGCCTACGTGAATGCCACACCCGATCTGAACCTCAAAGATTTAATGAAGGACGTGGCGGAGACGCTGGATCTTCCGCACCCGCGCACCCTCGAAGCACTGCTCGCCGCTATCTCGGCCGACGGCCCGGTCGATCTGGCGATTGACAATATCGATCTGCTCAAGCCGGATGTCATGGCCGCACTCGCGGGGCTCGTCGAGGCGGCGCCGGAGAATCTGACGCTGATCTATGCCTCGCGTTCGCGCGACACGCTCGACCTGCGCCGCTTCCTGCCTCAGGGACTCGCGGTGGTTTCCGACGCCCGGACCCTAGCCTTCGCCTCCGAGGACGTCAGCCGAGTCTGCGAGGCCCTGGGCGTATCGTTTACGGCGCAAGACCTGCAGCAGTTCACCGAGGAAACCGAAGGCTGGCCGATCATCGCCGCGGGCGCCATTCGCGACGCTGCGGCCGACGGCCGTTCCCTGCGCAATGCCTATGCGAAGTGGGCCGAGTCGCAAGCGCTGTTCTTCCGCGAATTCATCGAAACGTCGATTGCGACGCTGTCCGGCGTCAGCCCTGACGCGTGGGAAACGCTCATGGCGACCGGAATGCTCGAAGACGAAAGCGATCTGGCACTGCTCGAACGGCGCGGAGCGTTCGTCGTGCGCGATGCCGAGACGGGTTACCGGCCGTATCGAGTCGCGGCGCACCTGATGGGCAGAGCGCACGCACCGGCGCATGCACCGGTTGTAGAAGCGGCGCCGATGATCGCGCGCATGTTCGGCTCGTTCGAGGCACGCATCGGGAACCGGCAAGTCAAATGGATCCGCCGGCGCGATTCGCAGATCATCAAATATCTGCTGCTCAAAGAGGACGGCAGCGCCACGCGGCCGGAACTCGCGCATACGTTTTGGCCCGAGGTCGAGCCGCCGCTGGCCTACGCCAATCTGCGCGTCGCATGCAGCAATATTCGCAAAGCGATCGGACTGGTCGTAGGGCCCGAGCACGTCGACCGGTACTTTAGTTCGGGCGGCGACGTCGCGATAAGCTTTGCCAACGTCACGCTGGATGCGCGACGGTTTCGCCTGCACGTAAGCGACGGCGATCGCCAGTTTCAGCTCGGCAACGTCGAGGAAGCCTTGGCCCATTACCGGGCCGCCGATCTGCTCTATACCGCGCGGCTGGGATGGAGCGACGGCGCGGAGCCGTGGGTAGAAACGAACGCGGCACTGTACGAATCGCTCTATCACATCTTGCTGCGTCGCATCGAACAAATTTATCGCGACAAAAACGATACGGATAAAACGCTGGAGTACGCGTCCCGAGCGAGCGTCGTGTACGACACGCTCAACGCGACCGCGCGCGCGAGCCTGGTGGCCGGATAACGTCGTGGAACCGTTTCTCGCGCTTCCCCGCAGCCTGCGGTGGGCCGTCGGGATTTTTGCGGCGATCGCGTTTGCCGGAGTTCTGTACTACTTCGTGCATCCGTCGCCGAACGACGGATACGACTTTCAAGCCTTTTACTGCGGCGCAAAGGTGCTCGCGGCGCATGCAAATCCGTATTTAGATAAACCGCTGCACGCGTGCGAAGCGCAGGCTGCGCCGCGAATTGCTTACACGCTCGGACACATCACGGTGCCATCGCCGCTTCCGCCGTACGCGCTCGCGATTTTCATCCCGCTCTCGATGTTGCCCTATGTCTGGGCAAAAACGATTTGGCTGCTCGTTCTTCTCGCGAGCGTCGTCCTCTGCGCGTGGGCGGCCGCAAAGCTGTCGCGACTTCCATTTGTCCTGGCCGCCGCCGGCTGCGCGCTTGCAATCGGCGCACCCGCGCTGCCGCTCGGCGCATTGGCTCCCGTTCCGATCGCGCTCATCTTTTTGGCCGCGTTCTTCGTATCGCGCGACAACTGGAATGCGGCGGCAGTCTGCGCAGCGCTTGCGATGGTCGAGCCGAACGTGGCGTTGCCGGTGAACATCGCACTTTTTTGTTTCGTACCTGCCATGCGGATGCGATTGAGTGCAGCTGCCCTCGCGCTAGCCGCCATTGCCGTTGGCGTGGCCGGCTTGCCGACGACGATCTTCTACTTCAC
>JALYTZ010000218.1 GCA_030854025.1 Vulcanimicrobiota bacterium | reverse complement strand
CGACGACTCACGTCGTGCGGCAGCGAAAGTTCGCAGACGACGGCGCCGGTGCGTAAATCTTCGGGCTGGATGATGTCTTGCGTCGAACTTGTGGCCGTCAGCACGAGTTGCGCCTGACGAACCGCGGCCGAGATGTCGGTGGTGTACGACGACGTGCATGGCAGTTCGTCGCCGATCGACTCGTGAAACTTCTGCAACCGCGTGTTGTTGCGCGCAACCAAGATGACGTGCTTGACCTTCGGCGCGATCAGTTTGACGCACGCAGCCCCGATCGAACCGGTCGCGCCGATGACGACGGCCGTCGCATCGGCAGGGTCGACGTGCATTTCCTGCGCGCCGCGGAACAGGCTCGCAATGCCGGCGGCGATGGTCAGCGAATTGCCGGTCGTCACGGGAATCGGCGAGCGCTGCGCGACCGTTACGCCGCCGTCGCCGACTACGCCGGTAAAGGCGCCCAAGCCGGCGATTTGCGCGCCGAGTTCGGCGCCGATCTCGATGGACTTTAGGATCCGTTCGTACACTTTTTCGCGCGGCAGTTCGATCATCTGCTCCGGCAGCAGCGCCGCACTGACGAACCATCCTTCGGTTTCGCGCCCATCGGGTGCGCGCACCCCGGTCACGTGCACGGCCGCCCACGGCGGCATCCACTCCATGATCTTCTTGATGATCGGCGCGCCTTTGCCGGCGGCGCCGGGTTCGTAGCGCACCACGTCTTCGAGCGAAAGCGGGTGCACGACGAAACAGAATTTCGCCGTATTGCCGGCCATTAGTTTTCCGCTTCTCTCTTTAAACCGGCAAGCATCATCGCGCTATTCTCCTGAACCTTTTTATGCAGCGTCGGGCCGATGAGTTCGGCGAGCGTCGGAACGCCGAAATCGTATTCGACGCTTAGCATGACGTGCGTTTCGCCGCCGTTTTCGACGAACGTCCACGCGCCCTCGAACGTATCGAGGTCGCCTTCGAGCAGTTTGTAGTCGATCCGCAGCGCGCCGTCGTCGAAGCGGTCTTCTTCGGTCCATTCGATCGGCGCTTCTTCTACCAGCGTTTTCCAGCGTGTGATGATATGGTCGGCGTGACGTTCGAGAACTGTGACGGTTTCGACATCGGGCATGAAGTCGGGAAAGCGTTCTTGTTCCTTTGCCAGTTCGTACACGATACGCGCGGGGGCGGCGATCACGATGCTTGCTTCAACATACGGCATTAAAGTTGACCGAGCTTCTCGTAGGCGGTCGCCAGCCCTGCCTCCAACGCCGCGAGAGCGCGGTCGACCTCGGCTTCGGATACGACGAGCGGCGGTTCTAGTCGGATGACCTTCTGCATGTTGAGCGTCCACGCGGCGGTAACGCCCGCCTTGAGCATTTCCGGGATGATCCAGCCGCCGTATCCTTCGCTGGTCAGCTCGACACCCACCAGGAGACCGAGCCCGCGCACTTCGTGAACGACGCCGGGATATTTTTTGCCGAGTTTGCGCGCGCCGGTAACGAGCTGCTCGCCGCGAACGCGCGCGTTTTCGATGAGGCCTTCGTCTTCGAGCACGTGCATCGCCGTCAGCGCCGCAGCGCACGCAAGTTCGTTTCCGCCGAACGTCGAGGTGTGCATCAGCGGCGCCTTCGCATACGCCGCGTTCCAGGTATCCGGCCGTGCGATGAACGCGCCGACGGGGATAATCCCGCCTGAGAGACCTTTCGCGAGAACCATGACGTCCGGAACGACGCCGTCGCGATCGCATGCAAACATCATGCCGCAGCGCCCGAGCCCAGTCTGCACTTCGTCGGCCACGAACACCGCGCCGTGACGATCGCACGCCTCGCGAACCGCTTTCAAATAGCCGGCTCGCGGAATGTTGACGCCGCCCTCGCCCTGCACCGGCTCTACAATAATGGCGGCTGCGTCTTTGAGCGCGCGATCGAGTTCGCCGTCGTCGCCGAACTCGATGTGTTCGAATTCCGGTACGAGCGGTCGATACTCCGTTTTGAAATACTCGCGGCCGCTGGCGGAAAGCGCGCCCATCGTTTTTCCGTGGTACGCACCGTATGTGCCGACAATTTTCGAGCGTTTCGTCGCGACGCGCGCAAGTTTGAGCGCGCCTTCAACCGCTTCGGTGCCGCTGTTGGCCCAAAATGAAATCTGCAGATCGCCCGGTGTGATCTCGGCAAGCTTGCGCGAAGCGCGGCCGAGCATCACGTTGAACATCGTCTTCCCCGAAAGCGCCATACAGTCGAGCTGCGCCTTAACGGCTGCGATGACTCTGGGATGGCTGTGCCCGAGCGTAAAAACGCCGTATCCGCCGGCAAAATCCAGGTACGCTTTGCCGTTCTGATCCCAGATCGTACAGCCTTGCGCGCGCACTTCGACGGGGCTGCCGGAAAGTTTCATGACTCGCGCCAGCGGCGGGTTTACGAACTGACGATAATTCTCGTACGTTTCGGCATAGAGGTCGCTCACGCTGCGGCCAGTCGTTCGAGACTTGCAATCGTCTCTTCAATGACCGCGATCACGCCGGCCGAGTCGTCGATGTGCATGATGCGCTCGCGAAGCGTGGCCGCGTTGGAAATGCCTTTGAGGTACAGCGCCAGATGTTTTCGCATCTGCGGAACGGCACGCGATTCGCCCAGTTCGTCGATCATCGTTCGATAGTGCACGAGCGCATAGCGCAAGCGGTCCGCGGGGCCGGGCAGCGGCTGCATTACACGACCTTCCATCAAGTCGCGAATCTGCGAGATCAGCCAGGGATTCCCGAGCGTCGCGCGACCCAGCATGATCGCGTCGACGCCCGATTCACGCATGCGCTGCATCGCCTGATCGGCGTCGTTGAGATCGCCGTTGCCGATGACCGGAATGTCGACCGCGCGTTTGAGCCGGGCGATGTGTTCCCAATCGGCAGAGCCTTTATAGAACTGCCGCGCCGTGCGCGCATGCAGCGTAACCGCGCGAATTCCGACGTTCTGCGCGCGTTTAGCAACCTCTGCGTAGACGATGTTCTCTTCGTTCCATCCGAGGCGCATCTTCATCGTTACCGGACAATCGACCGCGTCGACGACCGCGCGCATGATCGTCTCGCAACGTTCGACAT
>JALYTZ010000195.1 GCA_030854025.1 Vulcanimicrobiota bacterium | reverse complement strand
CATCGCGGTGATGTATCGCGGTGCAATCGTGGGAAGCTTCGAGCGCGCATCGGTCGACCGCGAATGGCTCGGGCGGCTTATGGTGGGAGCCTGATGATGCGCCGTCACCTATTGGCGGGGCCGGCCGGCGCGGTTGCGATTGCCATCGTTCTGGCGGGCGCTGCCATGCTGGTCGCCGGCGTGAGTCCGATCGACGGTTTTTCCGCTTTGATCGGCGGCGCGCTCGGCGGCCCGCGTCAGTTGGCCGAAACGCTCGTGCAGACGACCTCGCTGCTGCTTCCCGCGCTCGGCATCTGTCTCGCGTTTCGTGCCGGGCTGTTCAATATTGGTGCCGAGGGCCAATTGGTCGTCGGCGGACTGTTCGCAGGTGCCGTCGGTTCGCATTTGCAGTTGCCCGCTCCACTCAGCATTGCGATCTTGCTTGCGCTCGGGTTCGTGGGCGGCGGCATCTGGGGCGGCATCGCCGGTTGGATGCGCGCGCACCTTCACGCAAACGAAATCATTTCAACGCTGATGCTCAACTTCGTCGCAGCTTCGCTCGCCAACTATTTAGTCAGCGGTCCGCTGCGCAGTTCGCTTGCGTCGGGCGCCGAGACTGCGCCGGTTTTGCCGAACGGCTGGTTGCCGGTGCTGATTCCGGATACGCGCTTGACGATCGCACTGCTCATCGCGCTCGCGGTTGCACTCGCGCTTCGATTCGTTTTCGCGCGAACCGTGTTCGGATACGAACTGCGCGCGGTCGGTGAAGCGCCCGAAGCGGCGCGCCGCGCGGGAATCGACATTCGCCGAATGACCTGGCTCGCACTCGCGCTTTCCGGCGGAATTGCCGGTCTCGGCGGCGCGACCATCGTTACCGGCATCCTGCACCGTTTCAACACGGAACTTTCGCCGGGATACGGATTCACCGCAATTGCCGTGGCGCTCGTGGGGGATTTGAATCCGTTATGGATTTGCCTTGCGGCATTCGGCTTCGGTATTTTGGAATCGGGAGGACTGGCGATGCAAGCGACCGCGCAAGTTCCCAAAGACGCCATTCACGTGATCGAAGGGCTGATCGTCTTGGTCCTGGCGGCGCGCCGCTACGTTGCAACGCGAACCGCCGGTGCGCCCGTATGAACGGCGGCCTGGCGCTGCTCTACACGCTCGTAACGCTGACGCTTGTGAAGGCGACGCCGATTCTCTATGCGGCGCTCGGCGGCGTGATCTCCGAACGCGCGGGCGTGATCAATATCGGATTGGAAGGCATGATGGCGATCGGCGCGTTTACCGCGGTCGTCGCAACCAACTACAGCGGAAGCCCGATCGCAGGCTTGGCCGCAGGCATCGCCGGCGGCGCGATTTTCGGATTGATTCTCGGTATCGCTGCGACGAAATTCAAGGTCGACCAAATCGTTGCGGGTACGGGCATCAACCTCATGGCGGCCGGCGGGGCCGCGTACGGATTGGTTGTCATTTTCAATCAGCCGGGAGCAAGTCCGCAAGTGAACGGCCTCGGCAATTTCTATTGGGTGCTCGTTGCGTTCGCAGGCATAGCCGCATTCGCGCTTTCGTGGGTGCTCTATCGCACACCGTGGGGTTTGCGCCTGCGCGCCTGCGGTGAAAATCCGCATGCGGTCGCTTCGGCCGGGCTCAACCCGCTGCGGCTGCGACTCGTTGCCGTCATTACGAGCGGCGCGCTGGCGGGTTTGGGCGGCGCGTTTCTTTCGATCGGCGAAGTGAACTTGTACTCCGACGGAATGACGGCGGGGCGCGGCTTCATCGCGCTCGCCGCAGTTATTTTCGGACGCTGGACTCCGTGGGGCGCGACCGGCGCCGCCGTTTTCTTCGGATTTTTCGAAGCGCTCCAGTTCGTTCTGCAAGGGCGAGCGGCTTGGCTGCCGAGCGACGCAATGCAGGCATTGCCGTACATCGCCGCCTTGGTCGCGTTGGGGGGACTGATCGGTCGCGTGCGCGCGCCCGCGTCTGACGGCGTCCCGTACTAGTGCGTGCAGGCCGTTAATATCGTCCGTCAAACATCCGACAATAGTCTTATGCAACGCATCGCTTCAGTCGTCGCTATTGCTGCTTTGCTCCTTGCCGCGCCGGTCCAAGCGCGCGCGAGCGCAGGCATCGAATCCTCGACGCCGTTCACACAAATGCGCACGATGCTCCGTGAAGCGGCGCATGCCGCGCCGGGCCGCGTTGCGATGGAGATTCGCGATCTTTCGACCGGCGAAACATCGGCATTCAACGGCGATCTCGACATGCCGGCAGCCTCGACGATAAAAATTCCCGTCATGGTCGAGGTTTTTCGGCAGATGCAGGCCGGCAAGTTCGATCTCAACCGGCGCGTCGAAGTGCTTCCGCAGGATAAGGATTGGGGCTCGGGTTCGCTGTGCGATGCACCGGTCGGCTCGACGTTCCCGGTTTCGCGTTTGCTTTCCGAAATGATCACGGTCAGCGACAATACGGCGGCCAACATGCTCATTCGCCTGGTCGGACGTTCGCACATCAATCGTACGATGGCCCGCTTGGGTCTGCAGCACACGCAGCTCAAAGACTACATTCACACCGCGGGATGGAACGTGCGAACGACGCTGCGCACGACGCCGAACGACATGGTGATGCTGCTCACGAAAATGGCGAACGACCGGCTCATCGATTCGTGGTCGTCCAAACAGATGATCGCCATCCTCGAAGCGGATCAGATCAATACGCTGCTGCCGGCCGAGCTGCCGGACATTCCAATCGCCCACAAAACGGGATCGTTCAGCGACACGCTCAACGACGTGGGCATCGTGTATTCTCCCGGATCACCCTACGTCATCGCGGTGATGACGACCGACTTACCGACGCTAAACCAAGGGCGCAGCTTTATCCGCAAAGTTTCCAAACTCGCATATCACGGGCTCACGCACTTCGCGAAGTGGCGCCTGGCAAACGGGCTCGACGTCCCGATCGCTGCCGCGGCCGAAGCCGCGCCGGTTCGGGCTGCGAGCGTTACGACCGACGAGCCGATGTGGGGCGCGGCAACGGCGGCACCATCGAGCGCGCCGTCGGCATCGCCATCACCCGCGGCTTCACCGTCACCGGCTAGCGGCACCGCGTCCGGCATACGCGCGCGTTAACCAGCCCGCGTACTTCGGCTCACCGCCGCGCACCGCGCGCGCGTAGAACTCCGACAGTTTTCGCGTAATTGGGCCGAGCGTTCCATCGCCGACTTCGCGCCGGTCGACCGATGCGACGTGCAGCACGCCCGCAGCGGTACCGGTAAAGAAAATCTCGTCCGCACCGTAGAGCTCGCTGCGATCGATCGCGCGCTCCACGATTTCTATACCGAATTCGTTACGCGCGATTTCCATGATCGACCGGCGCGTGCAGCCTTCTAAAACGTTTTGCGAAGGGTCGGGGGTATAGAGCACGCCGCGCTTCACTAGAAAAATGTTTTCAGCGGATCCCTCCGCGAGGTGGCCGTCGGGCGAAAGCATGATCGCTTCGTCAAAGCCGTTTTGCACGGCCTCGCTTTTGGCCAGCGCGCTGTTCACGTACAGTCCGGTAATTTTAGCGCGCGGCGGTGCGGCGGAATCGTCGGCGCGACGCCACGACGATACGCCCGCTTTGAGGCCTTGACTGGAATCGAGATAGCGCGTGAACGGGACGGCGATCATCGCGAATTGCGCCGGCACGTTGTGCAGTCGAACGCCGATGTCTTCGGCCGATTTGAAAATGCACGGGCGAATGTAAATGTCGGTTTCAAAGCGGTTGCGCACTGCCAGTTGCGCCGTGATCTCGATCAGCTCGTCGATCGAATGCGGCAAAGTCATCATGAGAATCTTGGCCGAAATCGCCAGCCGTTCGTAGTGCTCCCTGAGTTGCACCAGGAGCAATTCCCGATCGCCCTCGATCCAGTAGCCGCGGATGCCTTCGAAACACCCGGTTCCGTACTGCAAGCCGTGGGTGAGCAGGCCCACCTTGGCATCGCCGTAGGCGGTAAACTTTCCGCCCGTGTACACGGTAAGCTCGGCTAAATCCACGACTGATCCTTTCGCGAAGCGAGCGGACCCGATTCCGGAACGCCTTGCAGCTTCCTTCGGTATGGCCGCAAGGCGAGCGCGCGCGCCGCGTCGCAATCGTTCGCATGATCAGACGCCCGTTGGTCCCCGTCCTGGCCGTCGTTCTTTGCACCGCTGCAGCGGTGGCGGCGGCGCGCGCTCCAATGCTTCTGCCGACCGGTTGGCACATCGACCCGCCCTCCGGCGCGAGCGCAACGACCGGGACCATGCCGCAAGGCCTCGCCGTGTCGCCCGATGGGCGGCGCGTGGCAATCGTTGAGTCGGGCGTCAATCCGCCGGCGCTGCGCCTGGTCGACGCCGCAGGTCTCAATAATCCGGACGTTATTTCACTGAGCGGCGCGTTCGGCAAACCGGTTTGGCTCGACGCGACGCACGTGCTCGTCGCGGGCGGCTACGCCGACGCGCTGTTCGACGTGGACACCGGAACAAAACGTGCGACGGCAATTCCGCTTGCGAAGGGGAGCTGGCCCGGAGCCGTAGCGTTGGCCGGCGATCGCGTTCACGTTGCGCTTTCAAATGAGGTCGCCGGCACGGTCACGATCGGTTCGCTTCCGGATCTGCACGATGCGGTCTCGATTGCGGTTGGGCCGCATCCGGGAGACGTTTTGTTTGCGCCGGACGGACGAACCGTTTACGTTGCAATGCGCGGAGGTCGAACGGTCGACGCGGTTGACGTTGGCTCGCACGCCGTAACCGCCATCCCGGTCGGCTTGCATCCAAGCGCCCTCGCTTTTTCGCCTGACGGCGCGCAGTTGTATGTCGCGCAGAGCGACGACGATAACATCGGCATCGTGGACACGCGCAGCGGCAAGCGCACCGCCACGGTCGACGTCGGTTTGCACGACGGCCGGTTGTCGGGCTACGGCGCGTCACCGAACGCGATTGCCGTTGCAGGCGATGCGACGTACGTTTCACTCGGCGCCGAAAACGCGGTCGCCGTCATACGTCGCGGCGCGGTCGCAGCGCGCATTCCAACGGGCTGGTATCCGTCGGGGGTTGCGGTTGCCGGCGGCACCCTTTTCGTGGTTGACGGTAAAGGTGAAGGTTCGCGGCCGAATCCCGAGTTCGATCCGCGCAAGCGAAGCAGCGTCGGTTACGTCGCTGCGACGTTGACGGGCTCGATTCGCGCGATCTCGCTCGCGCAAATCGATTCAGCCTCCGCCACGAGCGACGTTTTGGCAAATGCGATGCCGCAGTGGAAGGCGCCGGCCAACACGATCGTGCGTTCGAACGGACCGATTCGGCACGTCATCTACGTCATCAAAGAAAACCGTTCGTACGATCAAGTGCTCGGCGACGAGTCGCAGGGCAACGGCGACTCAAAGCTCGTGTGGTTCGGAAAAGCCGTAACGCCGAACCAGCACGCGCTGAGCGAGCGCTTCGGCTTGATCGATAACGGGTTCGCCGATTCGCAAGTCAGCGCCGATGGACACAACTGGACCGACGACGGCTTCGCAAACGACTATCTCGAACGGTTTTGGCCGCCAAATTACGGCGGTCGCCGCGACACGTACGATTTTCAAACCGGCAACGCGCCCGAAGTTCCGCATAACGGATACATTTGGGATGCCGCCGCACGCGCGCATGTCAGCATACGCGACTACGGCGAAGACACGGAAGGGCAGACTGCCCAAACGACCACCATGCCCGGGCTCAAGAATCGTTACGATCCGCGCTACTACGGCTGGAACCTGAAGTACAGCGATCTCGCGCGCGTTGCGGAGTGGAAACGCGAATTCGCCGGCTACGTGGCGCGCAACGACATGCCCGCGCTCGAAATCGTCTATCTGCCTAACGATCATACCGCCGGAAGCAGGCCCCATTCGCCGACGCCCGTTGCGTACGTGGCGACGAACGATTTGGCAACGGGCGAATTGGTCGATACGCTTTCGCATTCGAAATACTGGAAATCGAGCGCCGTCTTCATTTTGGAAGACGATGCGCAGAATGGCCCCGACCACGTCGGCAATCAGCGCTCCACCTTTTACGTCGCAAGTCCGTATGCGCGCGGCGGCGTGCATCACGCGCATTATTCGACGGTAAGCGTTTTGCACACGATCGAACTGCTGCTGGGCATTGCGCCGCTCTCGATTTACGATACGACCGCACTGCCGCTGTACGACCTTTTCGGTTCGCGAATCGTCGATGCGCGGCCGTATACCGCGATAACGCCGCGGTTGGACCTGCACGCGCTCAACGCGCGGACCGCGTATGGTGCGTCCGTAAGCGCGGGTTTGAATTTCACGGATCCCGACATGACCGATCCGGCGAAACTCAATGCGATCATCGCACGTAATCTGCAAGTGCGCGTTCGATGAACGGCTGGGTCGTCGCCGGCACGACCTTCGTCGCGTCGGCGCTCGAATTCATCGAAGCGGCCACGATCGTGCTCGCCGTCGCCTACACGCAAGGTTGGCGGGTCGCGCTGACCGGCACGCTTTGGGCGATCGCCGCTCTTGCTGCGATCGTCGGCATTTTCGGCCCGGCGCTGGTAACGTTCGTTCCGCTCGCGCTGCTCAAGCTCGTCATCGGGCTGTTTCTCGTGCTCTTCGGGTACACGTGGCTGCGGAAAGCAATTTGGCGCTTTGCCGGTCGTAAGGCAAAGCACGACGAGAGCGCGATTTACGAGCGCGAAGTAGCCGCGCTGGCAGCAAACCGCGCGGCCGCGGATGCGCGGCGCGTCGGATTTGCCACGGCCTTCAACGGCGTGCTGCTCGAAGGACTGGAGGTCGCCGTGATCGTCATTACGTTCGCCGCTGCGAACGCGGGAGCGCTCGTGTGGGGCATCGGCGGAGCGGTCGGTGCGGGCCTGCTCGTCGTCATCACGGCATTCTTGCTGCGCAAACCGTTCGCGCGCGTACCGGAAACGCTGATGGCGTACGTCGTGGGCGTGATGCTGCTCTCGTTCGGTACGTTCTGGAGCGGCGAAGGGCTCGGTTTGCAATGGTGGAACGGCGATGCCGCGCTGCTGTGGATCGTTGCGCTCTATCTGCTGGGTAGCGTCGGCTTGATCGCCGTTCATCGCCGGTACGTTGCGGCATGAACGGCATCTACAAGTTCATCGCCGGCAACTCTCGGGCGACGCCGATCGGCCTAGCAATCGCTACGATCCTGACACTTGCGTTTCGAGAGCGGCTGGGCGCACTGAGCGCCCTCATCTACGTCGCGCTGCTCCTCACAACGCTCGCCGTCAGCACGTTCGAGCCGATTCAATGACCCAATAGGTGCCCTTTCGGGCGGTGGCCAAGATGCCCGGACGTGCTTTTTGCAGCACCGAGATGGGGGGAACGCGATGTCAGTTACCGCTCCGAGCGCCGGCACCGGAAACCGCTGGGGGATCGCGATCGCAGGTGTGCTCGTTATGATTTGTCTGGGCACGGTATACTCGTGGAGTTTATTCGTGCGGCCGCTCATCGCGGCATACCAATGGTCGAATCAAGAAACGTCGCTGGTTTTTGAACTGGCGATTTTTTTCTTGGGAGTAGGCGCCATTATCGGCGGCCGCTGGCAAGATCGAGTCGGGCCGCGCGCGGTGACGATCACCGGCGTGGTGCTCTGGGGCGCGGGAGTTCTGCTCGCCGGATTGCTCACGCCGGTGATGGGCAAGAGTGCGATGTACGTGTTCTACGGCATCGTCGGCGGACTGGGATTGGGGTTCGGATACATCACGCCGGTCGCCATGGTGACGAAGTGGTTTCCGGATAAACGCGGTCTGGCCAGCGGCATGGTCGTTATGGGCTTCGGGCTCGGTGCATTTGTGTACAACAATATCGTCACCAAGATTCCGTCGTTCGCCGCGGCGGCAAAAGCCGCTACCGCATATGCGACCGCGCGAGACGCGGCAATCAAAGCCGGAACGACGTTTAATGCAGCCCAGTACGTTCTGAGCGCCGATCACGTTCACGCGATCATGAGCGTGTTCGTGTGGTCCGGCGTCGTGTTCATCATTATCGGCGGCCTGTGCACGCTGGCACTCCGCAATCCGCCCGAAAACTATGCGGTGCCCGGCGCGCTCGGAACGGCGGCGGCACAAGCATACAGCTTCACTCCCGCCGAAGCACTGCGCACGCTTCCGTTCTATCTGCTCTGGCTGATCCTCTTTCTCAACGTGACGGCCGGCATTCTCATCGTTTCCAATGCCGTTCCGATTTACAGCGATCTGACCGGTGCAACGGCGGCCGCCGCCGGATTCATCTACGGATTGCTCGCGATATTCAACGGTCTCGGGCGGTTTTTCTGGGGATGGGTCAGCGACAAAGTCGGCCGCAACTACACGTACGTGGTAATGTTCCTCATCCAAGTCGTCATCTTTTTCGTCATGGGCAGGCTGCACTCGTTCGCCGCGGTCGGCATCGCTTTCGCGATCATTCTGCTGTGTTACGGCGTCGGTTTCGGCGTGATGCCCTCGTTCAACGCGGATTACTTCGGCACGAAATTTCTCGGACAGAACTACGGAATGATCCTCACCGCCTGGGGCGTCGGCGGAATCGTCGGACCGTTTATCGCCGCCGCAGTTAAAGACCGGACCGGATCGTTCACCGGCGCACTGGTCCGGTTGCGATCATGCTGCTCGTTGCGGCGATTATTCCGTTCCTCACCAAAAAACCGCAGCGCGAACTGCCTGCCGCCGCCGCTCCGGTGATTTAGGGATACATAAATGGATTCAAAAACGACGATCGATCTAACCGGTGTAATTCGCGACGCCGCGACGGGAATCGGCGCACGCGTCGGAATGTCACCGAACGTCAGCTCCGCGCGAACGCGCGGCTTGGAAAGCCGCATAAAACATGCGAAAGCCGTTCGCAGCGTGTGTCCGTATTGCGCGGTGGGCTGCGGCACGCTCGCATACGTCAGCGACGATGGAAAACTGCTCGATGTCGAGGGGAATCCCGACAGTCCGATCTCGGGCGGACACTTGTGCCCAAAGGGGTCGGCGATTTTCGGCATGGCGGTTAATTCGGCGCGCTGGGCGAGCGTAAAGTATCGCGCGCCGTATTCCGACCGCTGGGAAGAGCGCTCGTTAGCGTGGGCGATGGAGCGTATCGCACAGCTAACGAAAAAGAGCCGCGACGAAACCTTCGTCGAATCCAAGGACGGGAAACGCGTCAATCACACGCTCGGAATCGCCTCGCTGGGCGGCGCGACGTTCGGCGTCGAGGAAAACTACTTACTCGGGAAACTCATGCACTGCATGGGTGTGGTTTCCGTCGAGAACCAAGCTCGAATATGACATAGCTCGACGGTGCCTGGTCTAGGCACCTCACTCGGACGCGGCGGCGCAACCACGTTTTTGCAAGACCTGGTCAATTCCGACTGCATTTTCATCGAAGGCAGCAACTTCGCCGAAGCGCATCCGGTCGGATTCCGTTTTGTGATGAAAGCCAAAGAGCGCGGCGCGAAAATCATTCACATCGACCCGCGATTCACGCGGACGTCGGCGCTCGCCGATCTGTACGTGCCGATCCGCAGCGGTACGGACATCGTGTTTCTAGGCGGCATCATCAATTGGGTGCTGCAGAACGAGCGTTACTTCAAAGAATACGTCGCCGCGTTCACCAACGCATCGAGCATCGTGCGCCCGGAGTTCAAGGATACCGAAGACCTCGGCGGCCTCTTCTCGGGCTACACGAAGCCGGAGAATAAAGAGAGCGCGTCGAGCGGTCAAGCCCACGAAGGCGGTTCGCAAGCGCACGAAGGGTCGGGCGAACCGCACACCTACGACACGCAGTCATGGCAGTTCGAAAAGGACGGCGACGGAGCGGTCCGCCGAGATTCAACGCTGCAGCATCCGCATTGCGTTCTCATGCTGCTGCGGCGTCACTTTTCGCGCTACACGCCGGAAATGGTCGAATCGGTTTGCGGAACGCCGCCGGAGCAATTCCTCGAAGTCTGCGAGTCGCTTGCGAACAACAGTGGGCGCGAGCGCACCACCGCCTTCGCGTATGCGGTCGGCTGGACGCAACACACGATCGGCGTGCAGTACATCCGCACGGCGGCGATTTTGCAGTTGCTGCTCGGCAATATCGGCCGTCCGGGCGGCGGCATCATGGCGCTGCGCGGTCACGCGAACATTCAAGGCGCGACCGACATTGCGACCCTCTACGATCTGCTTCCAGGCTACCTGCCGATGCCCTCGATCGTGCGCGACGAACAATCGCTTGACGCGTACCTGAAAACGAACACAAAGCCGACCGGCTGGTGGGCGAACACGCCCAAGTACGTCGTGTCGATTCTCAAGGCGTTTTTCGGCGACCATGCGACCGCAGAAAATGGATACTGTTTCGACTACTTGCCGCAGCTCACGGGCGATCACTCCATGCTGCCGACCACCTTTGCCATGAAGGACGGGGCCGTCAAAGGCTATTTCGTCATCGGTCAAAATCCCGGCACGTCGGGCCAAAACGCCGAACTTTTTCGAGCGGCCATGGAGCGTCTCGACTGGTTCGTAAACCTGGACTTCTTTGAAAACGAAACGTCGTCGTTTTGGAAGCGCGAGGGCGCGAACCCGGCGAGCATCGGGACCGAGTGTTTCTTTATTCCGGCGGGAACGATCTTGGAAAAAGAAGGCACGATGGTCAACACCAATCGATTGCTGCAGTGGCACGACAAGGCGATCGAACCGCCCGGCGAAGCGGTGACGGACGCGTGGTTCTTTTACAATCTCGGTAAGCGCATGAAAGCACTCTACCGCGACTCGACCGATCCTAAGGACCGCCCGATCGCGCACATGACGTGGGAATACGAGCACGACGACGAACGCGAACGGCGCAAGGGCGAACCGTCGGTCGTGAAAGTGCTCAAAGAGATCAACGGCTTCGATACGGTGACCGGCGAGCAGATCCCGTCGTTCACGGATCTCAAGGACGACGGCACCACGGCATCGGGCGGTTGGATCTACACCGGCGTCTATCCCGACGCGCACACCAATAAAGCCCGCAATCGCAAGGGCGACGATTGGACATCGCTGGAGTGGGGATTTTCCTGGCCGGCCAACCGGCGCATTCTCTACAACCGCGCGTCGGCAGATCCGGACGGCAATCCCTGGAGCGAACGCAAGAAGTACGTCTGGTGGGATGCCGAAGCGGCGCAGTGGACTGGCGTGGACGTGCCCGATTTCCCCAAGAACAAAGCACCCGATACACCGGCCGTTCCCGGAGCCGGCGGCATGGACGCGCATTCGGGCGCCGACCCGTTCATCATGCAGCTGGACGGGCGCGGACAACTCTTCGTTGCGTCGGGATTGAAAGACGGGCCGCTGCCGGTTCACTACGAACCGCTGGCGTCGGTTATTGCCAATCAGCTCTATCCGCAGCAGAACAATCCGCTGCTGCGCGAGTGGAAGCGGCGCGACAATGCGTACAATGGGGCGGTCAATCCCGACTACCCGTACGTTCTCACGACGTATCGACTTACGGAAATGTCCGGCATCTACACGCGCTACGTTCCGTGGCTCGCGGAACTGCAGCCCGAAGCCTTTTGTGAAATCGATCCCGAGCTTGCCGTAACGCTGGGCATACGCAATGGCGGCTGGGTGACGATTATCACTGCGCTCGCGCAGATCGAGGCGCGCGCACTGGTCAGCGGGCGCATGAAACCGCTGCGCATCGGACCCGGAAAAGGAACGCGCGTGCATCAGATCGGCTTGCCGTATAACTTCGGCAGCTTCGGATTCACCCGTGGCGATACGAGTGGCGACTTAATCGCGCTCTCGATGGACCCGAACGTTTCGATACACGAAGCCAAAACGCTGACGTGCAACATTCGCCCCGGACGTCGCCCGACCCGGCGCGACGGCGACATCGACGCAAGCGTGCCGGCAAGTCAGCAGATACCCGACGGTCAGGCGACCGTTCATGGAAAGGATGCGAACCGTGTCTAACGGATCGAACGGCTTTTTTACCGACACGACGCTGTGCATCGGCTGCAAGGCGTGCGAGGTTGCCTGCAAGCAATGGAACGAACTCCCGTCGGACGGCTTCGAATTCTCCGGCAACTCGTACGATAATACGCGGCAGCTTTCGGGCACGACGTGGCGACACGTGTCGTTCGTCGAGCAGATGGGTGTCGACCGCGGCGGCAGCTTGACCGATCGCTGGCTGATGATGAGCGACGTCTGCAAACACTGCACGCATGCAGGCTGCATGGACGCCTGTCCGACCGGCGCCATCGTTCGTAATGAATTCGGCAACGTGTACATTCAGCCGGATGTCTGCAACGGCTGCGGATACTGTGTGGTGTCGTGCCCGTTCGGCGTCGTCGACCTGATCGGCGGCAAGGGCGGCGATCATCAGGATTACAACTTCACGAACGTCGACGAACGCCGGAACGAGAACCACGCGACCGCCGTGCAAGATACGGGCGGCGTCGCCGGCAAGTGCACGCTCTGCTACGATCGCCAGCGCGACGGTTTCGTGCCCGCGTGCGCCAAGGCATGTCCCACCGAATCGATCCAGTTCGGCAACGTTGAAGAACTCAAAGCGCTCGCCGTCGCGCGGGTCGAGACGCTGCAGGCGCGCGGCGTCGAGGCATCGCTGTACGGCGTGGATTCCGAGAGCAGCGTCGGCGATCTCAACGCGTTTTTTCTGCTGACCGATCGTCCCGAGGCATACAACTTACCACCGAAACCGGTTCTCCCGGCGACCCATCAGCCGGCGGGTTACACCGCAGCCGCGATTGCGGCCGTGCTGCTGAGCGTAGCCGGCGCAGCGATTTTCAGCAAAGCCCGATGACCGACATCGCGCAAGAAGCGCCGGTTTCGTACTTCGGGCAGCCGCTGCTCAAAAAGCCGCATTGGGGCTTGAACGTCGTAACGTACCTGTTTCTCGGCGGAATCATGGGCGGCAGCGGCATGCTCGTGCTGCTCGCGGGCGGCAGCGCAAATCCCAACGATCGCAAGCTCGCGCGCAACGCGAAGTACGCTTCGCTGGCGCTCGCTGCCGCGTGTCCGCCG
Source organism: Vulcanimicrobiota bacterium (assembly GCA_030854025.1). GTDB lineage: Bacteria > Vulcanimicrobiota > Vulcanimicrobiia > Vulcanimicrobiales > Vulcanimicrobiaceae > JALYTZ01. Next base: position 1,729 of record JALYTZ010000195.1, on the reverse strand, counting down.
ATCCTGATTTCGCACTTGGGACGACCCGAACGCTTCTTAAACATGCTGCGCGTCGTAAAGTTTCGCTCGCCGATGTCGCTGGGCGTTTGGGGACTGATCGCGTTTTCCGCCGTCGCCGGCGCGAATGCCGCCGCAGAATTTTTCGGTCGCCGCACGCGCGTTTTCGACGTGCCGCAAGGATTGCTCGGCGCGTTCCTTACCGGTTATACCGGCGTTCTGCTCAGCGCGACCGCCATTCCGATTTGGGCCAAGGGCAAATACCACATTCCCGCAATGTGCGTGTGTTCGGGAGTTGCCGGCGCATGCGCGCTGCACGCGCTGCTTCTCAGTGTAGAACACGCGCCCGACACGCTCGCGCGCGTCGACCGGATGGGGGCGCTTGCAGGTATCGCGGAAGCCGCCATCGTGCTCGACTTTCGGCGGCATGCCGGCGACTACGGAAAACCGATGTATGAGGGCGCGCGTGGAACGGCGTTTCGCAACGTCACGCTGCTTGCCGGAGTCGCAGCTCCGCTGCTGCTGAATCTTCCGTCCCTCATTCGTAAGTCGAACGTACATTCGAAAAGCAGCGCGTATAAAACGCTGCTCGCCGCCGGACTCGAACTCGTCGGCGGGTACATGCTGCGCTGGACGCTCATCGAAGCGGGCAAAGCATCTGCGGACGATCCGCTGGTCGCGTTTCGGCAGCCGGAATGATTCCATCGCCGCGCGCGGGTCTGACCGCACACGTGCGCGTCGTTCGGTACGATGATGGCGACGTGCGCGAAACCGCGGATGACGTTGCCACCGAAGAGCCGCTCGAGATTCGCGTGCGCGCCGCCGGGCAGACGCGAACCGCCGCAGTCACGATGCGCACCCCCGGAAACGATTTCGAACTTGCCGCGGGTTTTTTGTTCGCCGAAGGTATCGTTGACAAACGCGAGGACCTGCGCGGCATGTCGTACTGCATCGATCCGGCAATCGACCCGGAGCAGCGGTACAACATCGTCAACGTCGACCTTTCGGCCGCCGCGCTGCCGGCGATGGAACAACTCGAACGACACTTCACTATGAACAGCGCCTGCGGCGTTTGCGGAAAGGCGAGCATCGAGTCGCTGCAAACGCGCGCGCAGCCGCTACCGCTAACCCGCGCTTCGGGAACGGTTCTGCGCGTGAGTATGGCAACGATCGCCGAACTTGCCGGCGCGATGCGCGAATCGCAGCGCGTCTTTTCGACCACAGGCGGTCTGCATGCTGCGGCTTTATTCGATGAAGGCGGTCGTCAGCTCGTGCTGCGCGAGGACATCGGGCGCCACAATGCCCTGGACAAAGTTATCGGGTGGACGCTGCTCGAAGGGCGTCCGGCTGCGGCACCAAGCATAGCTTTCGTCAGTGGACGCGCGAGTTTCGAACTCGTGCAGAAATGCATCGTCGCAGCGATTCCGGTTTTGTGCGCGGTTTCGGCGCCGAGCAGCTTGGCAGTCGAATTGGCGAAAGAGTACGGCATCACGCTCTGCGGCTTCGTGCGCGGTTCGCGCGCCAACGTCTACACGCACCCCGAGCGCATTACGTCAGGCCACGCTTTGTAGAAACTCGCGCAGCCGCGCGTCGAAGCGTTCGGGCGCATCGGCGTTGCTGACGTGTCCGGCGCCGGCAAGAATTTCAAACTTCGCGCCGGGAATGCCGTCCGCAATTTCTTCCGAAAGCGCGGGCGGAGCGATCGCGTCGCTTTCACCGACCAGCACCAGCG
>JALYTZ010000185.1 GCA_030854025.1 Vulcanimicrobiota bacterium | reverse complement strand
GTCTTGTGGTTCCCAGTGGAGTTTTGATTTGGCGGCTTGGGCGGCGTGGATGGCGGGTTCGTCGGCGGGGCCGGCTAGGAGCATGGTAAAGTGGCCCATTTTGCGGCGCAACACGGCGTGTTTTTTGCCGTAAACGTGGAGCACGATCGACGGATCGGTGAGGAGCCGGTCGACGCCGGCTAAGGTGTCGCCGTGGCCTTCGCCGAGAACGTTCATCATGATCGCGTTGCGCAGCAGTTGCGGCGGCGAAAGCGGGAGGGCGCAGATGGCGCGAATGTGCTGCTCGTACTGCGAACACGGCGTTGCGTCCATCGTGTAGTGACCGCTGTTATGCGGGCGCGGCGCGATCTCGTTCACCAGCAATTCGCCGTCGGTGGTCACGAAAAACTCAACGCAGAACGTTCCGACGATGCGCAGATTGCGCGCAATCGTTTCCGTCGTCGCGCGGGCTTGTTCCGCCACCTCCGGCGGAACGCGGGCCGGTACGATCGACGTCACCAGTATCCCATCGTCGTGCATGTTTTCGGAGGGTGGATACGTGATCGTTTCGTCGTCGGCGGTGCGCGCGGAGACGACGCTGATTTCACGTTGAAACGGGATGAAGCGCTCCCAGATGAGCGACGCGCCATTGGCCTGCGCGAACGCATTCTCGGCTCCGGCCGCGTCGTCCACGCGCCACTGTCCCTTACCGTCGTACCCGCCGCGCACGGTTTTGAGCACGGCGGGAAAGCCGACGCTCGCGGCAGCGCGCGCGAGGTCTTCCTCGCGATCCACCGCCTCGAACGCGCCGACCGGAATGTCGATTGCGCGCAGGAAGCGTTTTTCGAGCAGCCGGTCCTGCGTCACCGCAAGCACCTTGCTGCTTGGCGTAACCGAATATCCGAGCCGCTCGAGATGCCGCACCGATTCGATCGCAATATTTTCGAACTCGTACGTCACGATGTCGGTGCGCTTGCCGAGTGCCTCGATTGCCGCGAGATCGCCGTATTCGGCGACGATCTGTTCGTCGGCAACCTGGCCGCAGGGCGAGTGCGGTTGCGGATCGAGCACGACGACGTTGTAGCCCATGCGTTTCGCGTCGAGCGCAAACATGCGGCCGAGCTGGCCGCCGCCGATTACGCCGATGCTTTGAATCACAGTTTTATCGAGGTGACCGTGTCGTGCATGCGCTGAACGTAAGTCGCGAGCCGCGCGGCAAGCGGCGCGCTATCGAGCGCGAGAATGCGCGCCGCGAATAATGCTGCGTTCGTAGCGTTGCCGATGGCCATCGTCGCAACCGGCACGCCGGCGGGCATCTGCGCGATCGACAGCAGCGAATCGATGCCGTTCAACGCTTTGGAATGAACGGGTACGCCGATGACGGGCAGCGACGTTTTTGCCGCGACCATGCCGGGCAAGTGCGCCGCACCGCCGGCGCCGGCGATGATCACCTTGAGGCCGCGAGGACCGGCTTGCTCCGCGTAGGCGAACATCTCGTCGGGCGTGCGGTGCGCCGAAACGACGCGCAGTTCGAATGGCACGTCCAGCTCTTTGAGCGTATCGCGGGCCAGCGCCATCGTTTCCATGTCGGAAACGCTGCCCATAATGATTCCAACCAAGGGTGCGTTCGTTTCTGCCATGATTTGGCGCTTCGAGTCCGGTGCGCATGCGCCCTCGCATCGCGCGGCGAAGTGAACGATCGTGTCGAGCTTTCAGATCGGTATTAACTACTGGCCGCGCCGCAGCGCCATGTACATGTGGGAGGCCTTCGACGCCGGCGAGATTCGAGAAGATTTCGCGCGAATGCGCTCGCTGGGTCTGCACGTCGTTCGTTTTTTTCTGATGTGGGACGCGTTTCAGCCCGAGCCGGATCGGCTCGATCCAGCGATGCTCGAACGACTCGACGTGGTTATGGCTGCGGCGCGGCATGCCGGCCTGCGCGCGATGCCGACCTTTTTCACCGGGCACATGAGCGGCGTGAACTGGCTGCCGACGTGGGCGCTCGATCCCGGTACCGACCACGGACGCTTTCGCACGTTTGCCGGCGGCCGCGAATCGCCGTACGGCATCGGCAATTTTTACACGGGTGGGTTGTTGGACGCGCAGCGTCTGCAGGTGCGCACGATCGGCGAACGCTACCGCGACGATCCGACGCTCTTCGCGTGGGACCTGGGCAACGAGTTCAGCAACATGCGCGAGCCCGACTCGCCGGAGCAGGCCGCGCATTGGAGCCGCGTGCTGACCGAAGACTTGCTGGAAACCTCGAACGTCGGCGTGACGGCCGGCACGCACGGCGAAGACATCACGCGTGACCGGCACATTCGCCTTTCGTCGCTGTGCGCGCCGTTCGAGTTTGCCACGATGCACGGCTACACCGTCTACAGCGCGTTTTCGCGCAATCGCCTCGATCCCGACGTCGTGCCGTTTCTCGGCGAGATAGCGCGCTCGTGTTCGGGAAAGGCGCTGCTGTTTACGGAATGCGGAAACCCGTCGGCACCACCGGGAACCATCTCGCCATCCGAACGCGTGCCGCTGCCGGGCGAGCCGGCACCAAACCCGAAAGATTTACCGCCGCATCCGGCACCGTACGCATCGCTGACGGATCGCGAGATGCCGCACTACGCGTATGCGATCTTCGACCGTTTGCAGCGCCGCGGCGCGCTCGGCGCATTTTGGTGGTGCTGGGCCGACTATGCGGACGAACTCGCGAACCGGCCGCCGTTCGATAAAGCGAAACACGAAATGCGCTTCGGCGTGATCGACCATACCGGCAAGGAAAAGCCGGTTGCCCACACGCTCGCGCGGTTCGCGCGCGAAGCTCGCGAAACGGTAACGCCGCTGCAGCCGCTCGTGGACGAACAGACCTTTTTTGCAAACTTCCCGAATTCGGTGAACGACACGTATCGTGGCTACTGCACGCTCTATCCCTAAACGCACGCTTATCGTTACCGGCGCAAGCTCGGGAATCGGCCGCGAACTCGCGCGCCGCGGCGCGACGCTCGGCTTTAACATCGTTGCGACTGCGCGGCGAAAGGAGCGGCTCGAAGCGCTTGCGACGGAGTTGACCGCGAGCGGTGGCGCATGCGCGATCGTCGTCGGTGACGTGACCCAAGCCGCAACGGCGCAGCGCATCGTGGATACGGCGATGGCGCAGTTCGGACGCATCGACGTGCTGATCCACAACGCCGGAATGGGTGCGCCGGGCGGCCTGCTCGATCAGAGCGACGCTGCGATCGATTTGCAGTGGCAGACGCACGTGCACGCGCCGCTTCGCATTACGCGTCTTGCACTCGAGGCGCTGCGCGCAAGCGGCGGACAGGTGTTCTTTATCGGCTCGGGAGTCGCGCGCGTTCCGGTTCCGGGTTTCGGCGCTTACTGCGCCGCGAAGGCGGCGATGCGCGCAGCCGCGATGCAGTTGCGCCGCGAACTGCGCGGCAGCGGAATCGCGATAACGTACGTCGATCCGGGGGCGGTCGATACCGAATTTTCGGAGGCGGCCGGAATGAAGCGCAGCCCGAGCGCGATGCTCGCGCGCCCGGACAGCGTTGCCGCGCGTATTTTAGCGGCTGTCGATACGCGTCCGGCGACCGTTGCGGGCGTGCCCGTGCAAGCCGTTGCCATCGCGCTCGGCGAAGCGTTTCCGCTGCTCGCCGACCTCGCGATGAACCGCATCATCGACAAGCCGGCAAGGCCCACGCCGGACGCCGCGCCCGCCGAACCTGCTTTGACGCCGCCGCCCATAGCCGCCGTCGAACGATCGACGTTCGTGCAGGCACTCGAACCGGTCGCGCGCCGCATCGAACGCGCAAAACTGTCGCCGGATTTTCTAGCCGGGTTGCTCGTGCCGCAAGACGAACTGCATCTCACCGACGTGGCGATGCGCTGGGCCGGCATGCCGAATAAGAACGAACGCGCCGCGATGGCCGAAGCGCTCGAAGCGCTCGCCGCCGGCGGCTTTCTGCAAAAGACTGGAGATGAAACGTGGCGCGTATTACAATCGGCCGAATAGCGGCTGCGCTGCTCGCCGTCGCGTGCCTTGCGGCGTCTCCGGCGGTCAAGCCCGAACGCGGCGTGTTCGCGCTGCAGGACGGCAAGCCGGCGATTCGCTCGATGCTCACGGTACGCGGCTCGGCGTCGGGTCAGAACAAGATCGACATCGTTCAGTATCCGATCGGCTCGACGGTGCCGATCACGCACTACACGCTGGACCAAACGCAGCTCATGCACTTGGTTGTCGTGCGCGACGATTTTCGCTCGTTCGTGCATCTGCATCCGGTGCTGCACGACAACGGACACTTCACGGTCGACGTGGCACTCGACGCCGATCATCGCTTCTACGCCTACGCCGACACGGTGCCGTCCGGCGACACCAAGCAAGTTTTCCGATTCGGGCTCGAAGCGGGGGTGCCGCCGCGCAAGCTCGATACTACCGTCGCGGCATCGAAGCCGACCGTGCATGCCGGCCCGTACAGCGTGCGCCTGCAGTCGACGCGCATTGCTGCGACCCAACCGCTGCGAGCAACGGTAACCATTCAGCGTGGCGGCCGCATTGCCACCGACTTGCAGCCGTATCTCGGCGCGGCAGCTCATGCGGTCTTCATCAACACCGGGACGCTGCAGTACGTCCACGCGCATCCGATGTATACGGGCGCGGCCGGTACCGGACATATGATGCTGATGATTCCGGCGCTCAAACGCGGCACGTATAAGCTGTGGCTGCAGTTCCGCGGCGACTCCGCGCTCTACGCAGCGCCCTTTACGATCGTCGCGCGCTAATCAGCCTGAGCTGCTTGGCGCCGACGGCGGCGAAAAACAGCACCGTCGCAAACAGCACAATGGTCGCACCGCTCGAACTGCGCAAGTAGTACGAGAGATAGAGGCCGCCGACCGCGCAGATCGCGCCGAACACCGCCGAAAGCGCCATCATGCGCGCGAAGCGGTTCGTCAGTTGGTACGCTGCCGCAGCGGGCGTCACGAGGAGCGCCGCAACCAGCACGATGCCAACCGCTTGCAACGAGATGATGATCGTCAGCGCAAGCATCACAAGCAGCACGTACTCGATGAGCGGCGCCTTGATGCCGCTCGCCTGCGCGACGACGGGATCGAACGAGGTGTAGAGCAGCGACCGATACAGCACGACGATCGCGAGCGCTACGGTCAGCCCGAGCACGACAATCGTAACGAGATCTTGGGCGCCGACGGTCAAGATGTCGCCGAACAGAAAACTCTGCAGGTCGATCGTGTAGTTGCGTTGCCGGCTCATTAAAAAGATACCGAGCGCGAACGCGCCGGTGAAGAGTACGCCGATCGTCGTGTCGAGCGATATCTTGCCTTTGCGGTGTACGACACCGATGCCGAGCGCGGTAATCACCGCGACGACGGCCGCGCCGAAATAGTAGTCGAATCCACGCAAGTACGCGATCACAATGCCGGCGAACGACGCATGCGCGATTCCATCGCCAATAAACGAGAGCTTGCGCAAGATGACGTACGTGCCCATCGTGGAGCACAGAACGCCGACGAGCAGCGCCGCCACGAATGCGCGCCGCATGAAGTCGTAGTGGAACGGCGCGAAAAGGATGTCCACGCTAGGTATCCCGGTCGCTACGCGAATGTCCGTGCGTATGCGTGTGCTCGCGAATCGCAGCATACGCTCCCGACGCAAGCACGTCGGCCGGCGTCCCCACCGCAAGCACGCGCCGATCCAGAACCATCAGCCGATCGAACCATTCAGCGGCACGATCCAAATCGTGGGTCGTCATGAGCACGGGCAATCCATCAGCGACGAGCGAGCGAATCACCACGCGCAACGCTTCTTCGGTCTGCGCGTCGACGCCGGTCGTCGGCTCGTCGAGCAGCAAGAGCTTCGGCTTCTGCGCGATTGCGCGAGCCACAAACGCGCGCTGCTGCTGCCCGCCGGAAAGCTGCGCAATCTGCCGATGCGCCAGGT
>JALYTZ010000175.1 GCA_030854025.1 Vulcanimicrobiota bacterium | reverse complement strand
GCTGGCGCGTGACACGGGCGCCAAGCTCGTTAAACTCGACCATGCGGAGTACGGCCCCGCAACCATGCACGCAACTCAAACAGAAGCCGGCCTTCTGCAAGGACTAACGCGAGAGTCGCGCGTCTGGATGTCGCACGGCGACTCCGTAACGCAACTACCGGATGGATTCGCGACGCTCGCCTCGACGCCGCGCTGTGCCGTCGCCGCCATGGGCGACGATGCGCGCAAGCTCTACGGCGTACAGTTTCATCCCGAAGTGGTGCATACCGAAGGCGGTAAGCAGATCATCGCCAACTTTCTGCACGCCATTTGCGGCATCGCTCCGGATTGGCAGATGGAATCGTTCGTCGATCGCGCAATCGAGGACATCCGCGCCAAGGTCGGCACCGACAACGTCATCTGTGCGCTTTCGGGCGGCGTCGACTCGGCCGTTGCGGCCACGCTCGTCTCGCGGGCCATCGGCGCGCAGCTTACCTGCATCTTCGTCGATCACGGACTGCTGCGCAAAGACGAAGCTGCGCGCGTGGTCGAAGCCTTTCGCGACGTGCTGCACCTGAATGTGATTGCCGTGGACGCGCGCGAGCGATTTCTGCGGCAACTCGGCGGCGTTGCCGATCCGGAGCGCAAGCGCATCATCATTGGCCACGAGTTCATTCGCGTGTTCGAAGAAGAAGCAGCCAAGATTCCCGGCGTGAAGTATCTCGTGCAGGGCACCCTCTACCCCGATGTCATCGAATCGAAGACAGTCGGCAGCAAAGCCGGGCACAAGATCAAGTCGCATCATAACGTGGGCGGCTTACCCGAAGAAATGGACTTCGCGCTCATCGAGCCGCTGCGTGCACTGTTCAAAGACGAGGTGCGTTCCGTCGGCAAGGTGCTGGGTCTACCCGAAGCCATCGTGCAACGTCAGCCGTTCCCCGGGCCGGGGCTCGCCGTGCGCATTATCGGTGAAATCACGGACGATCGGCTGGACGTCGTGCGCGAAGCCGACGCAATCGTCTGCGATGAAATCGACGGTGCGGCGCTCGATCCAAAACCGTGGCAATACTTTGCCGTGCTCACGCCGGTAAAGAGCGTCGGCGTGATGGGCGACGGCCGTACGTACGCAAACCTCGTCGCGGTGCGCGCAATCGTGAGCGAAGATGGAATGACCGCGGATTGGGCTCGCTTGCCGCACGCGCTGCTAGAACGAATCAGCACCCGCATCGTCAACGAAGTTCCAGGCGTCAACCGCGTCGCTTACGACATCACTTCGAAGCCGCCGTCGACCGTGGAGTGGGAATGAGAATACTGATTGTCGGCAGCGGCGGGCGCGAAGATGCGTTGTCGTGGCGACTGGCGCAATCGCCGTCCTGCGAAGCGATCTTTGCAGCGCCCGGAAATGCCGGCACCGCGTCGCGCGGACCGAATTTCGATATATCGGTGACCAACGGTAAAGCGCTCGTGCATAAATGCCGCGAAGAACGCATCGATTTCGTGATCATCGGGCCGGAAAGTTCGATTGCGGCCGGCGTCGCGGATCGTTTGCGCGATGCCGGGATTGCCACCTTCGGTCCCAACCGTTCCGGCGGAAGACTCGAATCGAGTAAGGTGTTTTCGAAGCGTTTCATGGAGCGCCACGGTGTGCCGACGGCGCGTGCGGTCGTCGTTCATTCGCTCGACGGTGCGATGAAAGCGCTGGACGAATGGCGTTTCGGCGGCGTCGTGATCAAAGCTGACGGTTTAGCATCGGGCAAAGGCGTCGTTGTCGCGAACGATGTTGCCGCCGCTCGCGAGCTTCTTCGAAGTTGGTACGGAAGCGGGCGCATTCCCGGCGGCGGCACCGACGTGCTGCTCGAAGAGCGGCTCGAAGGCCGCGAGATCAGCGTCTTCGCATTATGTGACGGCCGCGCGCTATACCCGATTGCCGCCGCGTGCGATTACAAGCGCGCCGGCGATGGCGACACCGGCCCGAACACCGGCGGCATGGGCGCGTACTCGCCGCCGTCGAGCTTTCCCGAAAATTTGTACGACGTCGTGCGTGAACGCATTCTTTCGCCGGTTCTGCGCGGGCTGCTCGCCGAAGGTGAGACGTACATCGGCGTGCTGTACTGCGGACTCATGTGGACGAAGCGCGGCCCACAAGTGATCGAATTTAACGTCCGCTTCGGCGACCCCGAAACGCAGGTTCTTATGCCGCGCGTTTTGGGCGACTTCGCGCAGCTATTGCGATCCGCAGCCGACGGCGCGCTCGACCTGAGCGCGGCAACATTCGAGGGAAAAGCTTGCGTCGGCGTCGTGCTCGCAACAAGCGACTACCCGCGCGCGAATACACCGCTCGCTGGTCTGCCGGCCGACGTGTCGCTCGATAAAGGCGCACAAGCTTTCTGGGGCGGTTCGACCGTGGAGGGCACCACCGTCAACTCAGGCGGCGGCCGCGTGCTGACGGTAACGGCCGTAGGAGAAGACGTAACGCAAGCGCGAGAACACGCTTACGCTGCCGTTAAATCACTCTCAAAACGCTTCGCAAACGCCGCGCTAACGTACCGGAGAGATATCGCCAAGATATGAGGGTGGGCAATCGGCAGCGTTGGCGCTCAAACTATGCCTCCTGTACGGTCGTGATCTGGCCTACCTCAAGCCCCGCGCGATTGTGCAGGATGGGTCGGGAAAATGGTTCGAGCAACTCCATTTGCGATTGCGAGAGCGCGCCTAGCCGTTGCAATATCGCGATGACGGCGGGTGCGCTGGCGCGTTCGGCTCCGTCGAGTACCTTCAGCGCCATGCCGATGCCTGGGCCAATGAGCGCATCACCGTGAACGCCTTCGGCGCCCCCTTTGCACGCGATCGAACCGGCGCCGGCGGCCATGAGCGCTGCGTCGAATTCACCCGTCCCCGAGCCGTATTCCGGATACGCGATCATTGCGTCGCGTACGATGTGCAAGGCACTCGTGTGCTGCTCGTCCATTCCCGAAAGCGTAGCCAGGCGCATGTAGGAGATTGCCACATTTCGCAAGGGCGCCGCATAGACTGGAATGCCGCAGCCGTCCACGCCGACCGGAAGATCTTCTAGTCGCGCATCCGACACGCCGGCGCAAAACGCGAGGATCTGTTGCTGCGCAGGATTGTTCGGCTGCAAGTAGGTGGCAGTGTTTGCGCCAATCGCTTTGCAGAGGGCAAGTATGCCCGCGTGTTTGCCCGAGCAGTTGTTGTAGATTGCGGTAGCGGGCAGTCCTGCGCTGCGCAGCTCTGCGGCAGCATCCGCATTATAGGGTTCGTGTGCGCCGCACTGCAAGGCGTCTTCGGTCATTCCGATCTTGTAGAGAATCGCTCGCACGGCGCCGATGTGAAACGGCTCACCGCTGTGGGACCCTGCCATCACCGCAATCTCGTGCCGTTCGAGTTCGAACTGCTCGCGAACGCCGGCAGCAATCGCCGCCGCGGCGATGAACGGCTTGGCGGTCGACCGAAGATAAACCGGCTTATCGATGTTGCCGGCTGCCAGCACAACCTGACCTTTGGCATCGACGGCGCACGCCGCAATTTCGTGCATGGATTCAGCCAGGTCGCCGCGGGTCACTTCGACGCGCGTCTCCGTAGGACTCACGACAATAAGGCTCCCAGCGACCGGGCAATCATCCTGCAAGCACTTGCCCGACCCCACGCGAGGTACCTGCGGCTGAAACTCCGTGCCCGAAGTGCGGTTAGTATGATGC
>JALYTZ010000139.1 GCA_030854025.1 Vulcanimicrobiota bacterium | reverse complement strand
GGCGAGAGCGGCAGCGTTGCTTGGATGTTCGACGCGGTCGGAATCGTCGCAATCGATCCCCAAGGTAAGGACGAGGACCAATTGACCGAAGCCGCCCTGGTCAACGGCGTTATCGACATCGAGTTCGGCGAGCCGGCCGAAGTGTATACCGAACTGACGACGCTGGCCTTCGTGCGCGACGCGCTGGCGCAATCCGGCCTGAAGGTCGCAGATGCGTATCTCGGGATGCGACCCAAAGCCCGGATGGCGCCGCATGGTGAAGCGATGCGTGAGGCACTCCATTTTCTGGACGCGCTGGAAGAACATGAAGACGTGCAGCGGATTTTTTCCAACATCGAAGTGAGCGACGCCGCGCTCGAGGCGCTGGCGTAGCGCTGTATGGCTTCGGATAACATCGAACCGCGCGCGCTGCGCCGCCCGGTTCCACCGCTGGTCGAACGCTACATTCCGCGCGATTGGGTGTTCCCGATCGTCCTTGCGATCTTCGTGGGCGTCGTCGTGTGGTTCGGGCGCTCGATCCACGATTTTCTGCTGCCGGGCGCGAACACGCTGACGGTCCCTGCGTTCGTGGGGCAAACGCTGCCCGATGCGGAGCACGAGATTGCGCGACTGAAACTCAAAGGCGCGGTCATCGGCCAAGCCGCAAGCCCGCAATATCCAAAGGGCGTCGTCATGAATCAGCAGCCGGTACCCGGAATGCATGTACGCGCCGGCCGTCAGATTTCGCTGGTGGTCAGCACGGGCGTGCAAACCGAAACAATGCCCGACTTGCGGTATCAATCCACGCGCGAAGCGGGACTCGATCTTTCGCGCGCGCGCCTCCAATTGGCCAAAACGACGTATCAGAAAAGCGATGACATCCCGGCGGATCATGTGATTTCGCAGAGCCCCGGGCCGCTCGTGAGCGTGACCGAAGGAACGCCCGTTTCGATCGTGGTGAGCAAGGGTGGTGCAACGGCGATCAAGGTGCCCGACTTTACCGGCATGTCCATCGACCAGGCCCGCGATCAAGCCGCAGCGCTGCACGTCAAGCTCGGGCAAATCGTATGGACCCCGCTGGGTAAAAATGGACCGCCGCGCGGACGCGTCGTGCATCAGAAGCCCGATGCGGGCACGACCATTTCACCCTTCGACGTCGTATCGCTCGACGTGAGCGCAGGCCCGCACGAATCAGGTTACCTGCTCCGTCAGGCGCACGTTCTCGCCTCGGTTCCGCAACCGCAAGATTATGCGCCCGGCACTGCTCTGCGCGTTCGAATGGCCGTAACCGACGATACCGGAAAATACAATTTGTACGACGGCTTCGCGCAGCCGGGGCAAAAACTCGATTTTAACATCACGACGGTCGGCACATCGGTCGTGGATTTTTATGTGAACGAGGTGCTGGTCGGCGAAACGCGCTTGGGGCACGAGCCCAATAACGCCTACGCTCCCGTCGAAAAACCATAATGGGAACTGCCGTGAAGTTCGCGCCGTCGCTGCTTTCCGCCGATTTCGCGAGCATCGGGACGGCGATCGATGCGGTAAGCGGGAATGCGGATTACCTTCATCTGGACGTCATGGACGGGCGCTTCGTTCCGAACCTTACGTGGGGTCCGAAGATCGTTTCCGATCTGCGCAAGCTCTCCCGGCTGCCGTTCGACTGCCATCTGATGATCGTCGAACCGGAACGATACGTGGATGATTTTCGAAAAGCGGGCGCCGACATCATCACGTTCCATCTGGAGGCGACCGCGCACGCGCAGCGTCTGCTAGCGCACATTCGTTCGCTGGGCGCGAAAGCCGGCATATCGATTACGCCGCAAACGCCGGTCGCTATGCTGGACGATCTCATGGACGACGTCGACGTTATACTCATCATGAGCGTCAATCCGGGCTTCGGCGGTCAAACGTTTATTCCGCGTGCGTTGGAAAAGGTGCGCCAGGCGCGCGCGCTAATCGACCGTTGCGGCGTTGCATGCGAATTGGAAGTCGACGGCGGCGTCGGTGAAGAGAATATTCGCGACTTAGCGCGGGCCGGTGCGGACGTTCTCGTTATGGGGAATGCCGTATTCGGCACCGATGATCCGGCCCAAACGCTGCGGCGTTTTCGCTCGCTTCTTGCTCACTGAAGACGCGCTCGTCGAGGCGCTTGCCGCTGTAATTCAGGCGCGTCCCGCGCCGCGCGTGCTGCTCGGCATCGGCGATGATGCCGCAGTCTGGCAGCCGTCGCGTTCGCATCGCAGCGTCATCACGACCGATGCGCTCGTGGAAGGCGTTCACTTTACGCGCGCGCTGTCGTGGGATGAAATCGGACAGCGAGCCATGGCAAGCAACATCAGCGACATTGCCGCGATGGGCGCGCGAAGCGTGCTCGCAACGGTCGCACTCGGCTTGCCTCCGGCACTTGAAACGGACGACGTCCTCGAGCTCTATCGCGGAATGCTCGCCGTCGCGAACGATGCGGGCTGCTCGATTGCGGGCGGAGACATTACCGCGGCGCCGCTCCTGACGATTGCAATCACTGTCGTCGGCGAAGTGCGTCCGAGCAATCTCAAAACGCGCGCGGGCGCAAAACCCGGCGACGTTTTAGCGGTCACCGGCGAACTTGGAGCAAGCCGCGCCGGTCTGCAAGGATCGTCCGACGAAGCCGCACTACGCGCGCATCGCACTCCCGCGCCGCGTTGGCGTGAAGGCTCATGGCTCGGCGCCAGCCGCAACGTGCACGCGATGATGGATCTCTCCGACGGCCTTTCCACCGACCTGACTCGTCTATGCATCCGTTCGCACGTTGGCGCGCTGATCGAAACTGTTCCGATCGCACGGAGCGCGTCGGCAATGGCGCAAGCACGCGGAGAAGATGCAACGCAGTACGCGCTCGCAGGAGGCGAAGATTTCGAACTACTCGTCGCCATCCAGCCGCGCGCGTTCGGCTACCTCGCATCGCGTTTCGCAGCACACTTCGGAAAGCCGCTCCATACAATCGGCACCGTCAGAACGGGCAGCTGCATCGCGTTGCTCAACGGATCCGTAGAAACACCGATCTCGCCAATGGGTTGGGACCATCTGCAGCGCTGAATGGCTTGCCCCAACCGGAACCGGCTTCCGCTTAAGCGACAAATTTCGGACGTAAAAAAGCGGCGATCGTCATTTCAATCGCCGCTTTTGCTATGGATTGTTTTAAGGGCCGGTGTTAGACCGCTCGGGTGACTTTTTTCGAGCGTAGACAGCCCGTGCAAACGCGGGCCGTTCGATGGGTGCCGGCTTCGTTGATCTTGATCGCCTGCAGGTTCGGCAGCCAGCGGCGACGCGTTTTGTTCATCGCGTGGCTGACGTTATTACCGGCCATCGGACCCTTCCCGCAAACTTCGCACCGCTTCGCCATCGTTAAGTCCCCTCGCTAGAAATGAGCACAACCGCGCCATAATACCACGGCCCAGGAGCGTTTACAAGGATTCCATCCGCAGTCCCCAAAGACGGCGGCCGATGGATGTCATCGCCTTGGACGGCCGCGGGTATGCGAAATTCGTAACTGCCGGCACCTATTTTCTTCGGAAATATCGGCAGACCCTCAACGATCTCAATGTGTTTCCCGTCCCCGACGGCGACACCGGAACGAACATGTACTTGACCATGCGCCAGGCAGTAATGGAAGCAAGCAAGGCGCGAGGAAAGTCGCTGGCCGCGGTCAGCGCCGCGGCTGCGCAAGGCAGCTTGATGGGCGCCCGCGGGAATTCGGGCGTGATTCTCTCGCAAATGTTGCGCGGGTTCGCCCATCACGTGCGCCACCGCTCGGAGATCGACACCTTCGTGCTGGCGACCGGGCTGCGCGAAGCGATCCAGGCAGCACGTCAAGCTCTGCTCAAGCCGGTCGAGGGCACCATTGTTTCCGTGGCCGAAGCGGCCGCCGACGCCGCGTATCATCTGGCGCTTCACGAGCGCGACTTCTACCGTCTGGGAGCCGGCATCGTCCGAGCGGCCAACGAGGCGCTCGACCGGACACCCGAGCAGTTGCCGATTTTAAAGGAAGCCGGGGTGGTGGATTCAGGCGGCGCGGGCTTCGTGTATTTCATCGAAGGCATCCTGCGGTTTCTGCCCGACTCCAAGGTGCGTTCGACGGCCTTTCCTCGGCGGCCCGACCGCAAGAGTGTTTTTACCGCGGCGCAAGTTGTCGGCGAACATAAGTTTTGCACCGAGTTCGTGCTTGAACGCGCCGTTATCTCGGTTGCGGAGCTGCGGGAGAAGCTGGCGCCCCGCGGTGAGTCGCTGATCGTCGCCGGTGCGGCGCCGACGATCAAAGTCCACGTGCATACCGACAATCCTGAGGCCGTAAAGGCGCTGGCAGCCAAACACGGCACGCTCACTCGCGTCAAGGTCGACGATATGGAACGGCAACACACTGTACTCTTGGTCGACGAGCCGGCGCTTGCGTATTCGATAGCAGCGGTCGTGCCGGGACCGGGCTTCGAGCGCATCGTCAAGGAACTCGGAGCCGAAGTCGTGGTGAGCGGCAGTCCAAATCCGAGCGTCCGCGATCTGCTGCTCGCGGTCAATAAATGCCTCGCGCAAACCGTGTACTTGTTCGCGAACGATTCAAATGTTTCGTTAGCCGCGCTCGAGGCAGTCAAGCTGACGAGCAAAACCGTTCGCGTCGTGCCGACGAACGACATCGTCGGCGGCATCGCCGGGCTCTTCGTTTTTCGTTCGCAAGACGAGGCTGAGCCTCCGGCGATCGAAACGATCGTTCAAGCTGCGGCTCGTCCGCGCAGTGCCCGCGTGTATTTTGCCGGGAAGGATGTGACGCTGGGTGGAACGACCGTTGCGCGCGGAAAACCCGCCGCCGGCAGCGGCGGGACGCTCTACGGCGGCGGCTCGCTTTTTGAATCGTCTGCCAACGCGCTGGATGCACTTGGCGCAAGCCGCGGAGGATTGATCACGTTATACTACGGCGGAGCGCAAAAAGAGCGCGACGCGCAGCGCTTGAGCGAAGAGCTGAAGTCGGCTTTTGCTAGCGCGGAAGTCGAATACTACTACGGCGGACAAAAAGACGCCGAGTATTGGGTTTCGCTCGATGACTAAACCGCGAATCGCCGTCGACGCCATGGGCGGAGACCACGCCCCGGCAGAAATTGTTGCCGGCGCGTTGTTGGCCGCCGCAGAGGACTACGCGCAGATCACGCTCGTCGGCGACGAGGCGCAGGTGCGCCCCCTGCTCGTCGGCCCTGCAGCAGGCAAGATCGCGCTCGTTCACGCGGATGACGCGGTGCCGATGGATATGCACGCGTCGCAGGCGTTGCGGCAGGCCGACAAGACATCCCTCGGCGTTGCGGTCGCGATGGTGAAAGATGCGCGCGCGGACGCGGTGGTATCGGCGGGCAACAGCGGCGCATTTCTTGCAATTGCACTCATAAAATTACGCACTATTCCCGGTATCGCCCGGCCCGCGATCGCAACGGTATGGCCCGCGCTCAACGGCCCCACGCTGCTGCTCGATTCGGGCGCAAACGTCGATTGCCGCGCTGAATGGCTCGAACAGTTCGGCCTCATGGGCTCGGCGTATGCCAAAGCCGTG
>JALYTZ010000014.1 GCA_030854025.1 Vulcanimicrobiota bacterium | reverse complement strand
GTCGCCTGCACTTCCTCTACCTCGACACGGGCGCGATGTATCGCGCGCTGGCGTGGCTCGCTTTGCACACGCGTACGCACGTCGACAATCAGGACGCGCTGGTGCGGCTTGCCGCAACCTCGCGCATCCGAGTAACGCTTGACGCAAGCTCGCCCTTGGGGTTTCGCGTCTACGCCGGCGATGCCGAGCTTGGGGCCGAAGAACTGGAATCGAACGAGGTAACGGCGGTCGTATCCATCGTGGCCGCGCACGCGCGCGTCCGGGAATCGATGGTTCGCGAGCAACGCTCGATCGCAAACGAAGGACCCGTGGTAATGGCCGGGCGCGACATCGGCACGGTCGTGCTCCCGGATGCCGCGGTAAAAATTTTCTTAACCGCCTCGGTGCGGGCGCGCGTCGCTCGGCGACGTGCGCAACTGGTCCATGCCGGTGTGGACGTGGGTTCGCACGAGCTGATGAAAGAAATCGAGGAGCGTGACCGGCTCGATAAGGAACGCGCAACGGCACCGTTGCGAAAAGCGGCGGATGCGCACGAGATTGATTCGAGTGCGCTCGGAATCGAAGAAGTGGTCGATACGATCGTCGCAATCGTCGAACGCTCCGAATGATCTCGTACGATATCGCGCGCGGTATTCTGCGCCCGCTGCTCGGCACGATTTGGCGAATGCGCGTCTTCGGGCGAGAAAATGTCCCGTTGAACGGGCCGCTGATCGTGGCGTGCAACCACATATCGTATCTGGATCCGCCCGCGCTCGGAACGGCGTGTCCGCGTCGAGTTCGTTACATGGCGAAAAAAGAGTTGTTCGCGATTCCGGTTTTGGGAACGATGATACGGTCGTTTGGAGCGTACCCCGTTGACCGCACGGGCACGCCCATGGCAGCGATTCGGCGCTCGGTCGAGGTGCTGCGCGACGGCGGCTGCATCGGCATTTTTCCGGAAGGCACGCGAAATCTCAGCGGATCTGAGGAAGTTCGGCAAGGCGTAGCCTTGCTGGCCAGTCTCGCCCGGGCGCCGGTCATTCCGGCCTGCGTCTACGGCGGCGATCGGGCGAATCGGCTGCATCAGATAAAAGTCGCGTTCGGGAAGCCAATCGCCCTTCCAACGAGCCGAAAAGCCACGCGAGAAGATTTGGCGAAGTTTACAGAGCAAGTGATGGGCGAGATTCGCTCGCTTGCGGAGAAACTCGGTGGAAATTAAAAAAGCGAAGGTGCAAGGATTCTGCTTCGGCGTCGCCATCACGGTAAAAAAAGCCGAAGAAGCAATTGCATCGCGCGACGACGTGACCACGCTCGGGCACGTGGTGCACAACCCGCAGATGGTGGCATCCTTAGCCGGCCGCGGATTAAAAGACGCCGCTTCGGTCGACGACGTGGACTCGGGCGCGCTGTTCGTACGCGCGCACGGCTTGCCGATGGATGTGTTCGAAAAGGCCAAAGAAAAGGGCCTCGAAATCATCGACGCCACCTGTCCGATGGTAACCAAGATTCACGTGCAGGCCGAAAAGCTCAAAGCCGACGGCTGCAAGATCATCGTCGTGGGCGATCCGAATCATCCGGAAGTAAAGGGCACGCTCAGTCACGTCCCGGGCGCCTGGTGCATCGAAACCGTCGAAGACGTGGATAAGCTTCCGCGCGGCAGCCGAGTGGGCGTCGTCGTGCAGTCAACCTATTCGCGCGAGCGCTTTACCGACATCGTGAAGGCGCTGACGAAAAAATACTACGAGGTGCGCGCGGTCAATACGATCTGCACCGACACGAACAACCGCCAAACCGAAGCAATCGAACTTGCCAAAGACGTCGAGATCATGGTGGTCGTAGGCGGCAAGACGTCCGCCAACACCAAGCACCTAGCGGAACTGGCAGAAACGAACGGCGCAAAAGCATATCACATCGAAGGGCCGGACGAACTCGAGGCGAGCTGGTTCGACGGCGTGCGCGTGGCCGGACTGATGTCGGGCGCTTCGACGCCGGGCTGGCTCGTGGACGGGGTCGCAAACAGAATGGAGGAGCTTTCCCGTTTGGCCGTCTGACCGCTTCGAAGCGCGCCTCGAAGAACGGGTTATCGCACATCGGGGATCTTCACAGGTCTCCGATATGCTTTCGTACCATTTCGGGTACGGGCGGTACGCTCCGGCGCGCCACGGAAAACGGTTGCGGCCGCAGTTGCTGCTGCGTATCGCTCTGGCCGAAGGCGCGGCGCCTGACGATGCGCTGGATGCCGCCGCGGCCATCGAGATGCTGCACAACTACTCGCTGGTGCACGACGATATCGAAGACGCCGACGAATTGCGTCACGGGCGGCGCACGCTGTGGGCGCTCTACGGCGTCGCGCAAGCGCTCAACGCCGGCGACGCGCTGTGTGCGGGCAGCTTCTTAACGCTGCTCGAGGCATCGTCGCGGCAGCCGGCCGATCGGGTCCTGCAATTGGTGCGCGCGCTGCATGCATCGCACGCGGTGATGTGTGAGGGGCAATCGCTCGATCTGGCATTCGAAAGCGCCGATCGCGTGGACACGTCGGCGTACTATGAAATGATTGCGGCGAAAACGGCGGCGCTTTTCGGTGCGGCGTGCGAAATGGGCGCGCTGTGCGCACCGTGTGATGCGACAGCCGTTCAATCGTATAGGAACCTTGGCCATGCGTACGGCATCGCGTTTCAGATTAACGACGATATCTCGGGCATCTGGTCGTCGAGCAGCGCGACCGGCAAGGTGAGCGGTCACGACATCGTTCGCCGTAAATGGACGTTCCCGGTCGTGTGGGCCCTTGCGGGGCCGCCGTCGATCGCGCGTCAAGCCATCGAACGCGCGTACGCGCGCGCCGAACCGCTCGCCTCGTCCTCGGTGACCGACGTGGTCGCCGCGCTCGAAGCTCTCGGTGCCAGAGAGGCCGCGAATCGGGCGGTTGCAGAACACCTGGAAATCGTGGAGCGTCACCCGGTGGCACCGGTCCGCGATTTCTTACTGGCTTCACTGGACGATGGAGGATGCGCTTGAACACCGCCAAGGCAGATTTGCGCGCGCGCGTCGGTACCGAGCGGGCTGCCGCAATGCCGGCGCTGTTTTGGGCGATCCTGGCGGCAGGCTTGGTCCTTCGACTGATCTTCATTACGAATCACGGCTTCAAAGCGGATGTGGATTCATTCGAAGCGTGGGCGCTCGCGCTTAACGCGCACCCATTCAGTCAATTTTACGGCATGACGTCGTTCGCCGATTATCCGCCCGGATATTTTTACGTGCTCTGGTTGGTGGGTCGCGTTTTCGAATTGTTCGGAAGCACGAACTACGCGATCTTGGGTGATCTCGCAAAACTGCCGGCCATCGCCATGGACCTCGTCGACGGTGCGGTAATCTTCGCGCTGGTTCGCCGATTCGCCGGTCAGCGCTGGGCACTCGTGGCAACGGCGGTTTTCGTACTCAATCCGGCGGTCATCTTCATTTCCGCTGCATGGGGCCAAGTCGATTCCGTTTCGGGCGGCCTCGCGCTGCTTGGCGTGTACCTGCTGCTGCGTTCGGACGACCGTGAGCCGGCGGCATTTGCCTGGTACATTTTGCTCGCATGGCTCGCGCTAAGCTATTCGCTGCTCATCAAGCCGCAGGCAGCCGTTCTGATTCCGCTGTTCCTCGCGTTCGCGTTCGTCGTGCCCGCGCGGCGTCGCGAGCGATTCACCGCGACCGCTGCGGGCGTGGTCGCCGCGCTGCTGCTGGCGCTGATCGTCACGCTGCCGTTCCACCCGACGTTCAATCCGGCCGATGCCTTTACGTGGCTCTACGCAAAAT
>JALYTZ010000129.1 GCA_030854025.1 Vulcanimicrobiota bacterium | reverse complement strand
CGACCACCAAGATCAAGTTCTTCTTCTTCGCGACATCCGCCATCGCGCTTTTGGTTTGATCGACGAGCGGCTTGAGAACCTTGTCCTGCTCGTCGCCGAGCGCCTTTTGAAAGTTTTTCGCGATGCTTTGGCGGTCCGCGTCGGTCTTGGCGCCGGACATCTGTTTCTCGGCCTGCTGCTTCTGATCGTTCGCAAACTTCAAATAGTCATCGTTGGCGGTCTTGACCTTCGGAAGCTGGTCGATCTGCTGCTGGTCGACGTAGCCGATATTCGCCGGCGGCGGCGTTGCCGAAGGCGGCACGACCGCGCCGGGACCTTGGATCAAATTGATGACTTGCGGGGTAATGTTTTCGCCGCCGAAAACGACGATGCGCTTGTCGACGATGACCGAAAGATTCTTCGAAGAGCTTACCTGTGCGATTGCGGTTTTGGCGCGCAGGAAGAGCGGTCCTAAAACCTGGCGCTGCTTGTCCGCAAATTTCTGCTGGTACGAAAGGTACAACTGTTGGCGGGCGGTGTCGGACTTGGCACGCTTCATCGCCGAAGCGGCTTGCTGCTGCAATTGCGATTGATACTGCGCCATCTGCGCGTTGGCTTTTTGAAACGGAGGCAGTGCGCCGATGGCGGCTTGATCGATATAGCCGACTCCGGTGAGGTCGGCGGCAATAGCCATCGGCGCGAACGCGTACGCGAAGAGCGCTGCGGCCACGACGACGGCATAGGACGTGCGCAGTTTTCTCATTCTCCTAGAAGCTCTGCCCGATGCCGAAACTGGTGTGCGTTCCGTTCGCTCCGCGCGCGATGTCGATGCGAATCGTGTGCAGTCCCAATTGCGGCACGTCGAATCGCAGTCCGACGCCGTAGTCGCCCCGGTACGCCCAGTTGCCCGGATAGTTGATGATGCGGTTGGTGTACGGGTCGACCAGCGGCTGCGCTCCGCGTACGCGGAAACCGCCTTCGTCGACGAATGCAGCAACTCCGAACTTGCCGTCCGGCGTGAGCGGAACGCGCAGTTCCGCTTGACCGAGCACTTCGTCGGTACCGTAGAAGACGCTTTGATAGCCCCGCAGCTGTTGATCGGAGAACGTGAAGAGCGCGCTGGGTGGAATCGCGCCCGTCGTCATGCCCGCCAGGCCGTGCAGGCCGAGCGTTGCTTTTTTGACCGGAATGAAACGCGTCGCGTCGACGGTCGTCTTCGTGTACCTGAAGTTCGATCCGATCGAGGGCGAACTGAACTCTTCGGATAGCGAGGCGGTCCCGCCGCGATGGGGATTAAAGATGTCGTCGAGCGTTGCCGCCGGGTTGGTCGAAAGCCCGAAAACGACCGAGTTCAAGCGATACGGTGCGCCGGTATTGATGTTGGCGATCGAAGTCGCGTTGATGCCGAAGCTTCCGTTCTGATTGCTCGTGAGGTTCGAGAGCGGCCCCGGAGTCGGGCCGGCGATGACGTTCGGCTGGCCGCTTTGGAAGAAGTACGGCGGCGGTACGTTCGTAACGTTCGTAACGCTTTCCGCATTGACGCCGACGCTGGCACGAATGAAGTCGGTCAGCCGGCGTCCGACGTTGAACGAGACGCCGCTGGATTTGGCAGTACTGTTCGAAACGATGCCGTTGATCAACTGCGCGTTGCCGTTAGGCAGCAGCGTTACCGGAATCGGCGCTTGCGTCGCGCCCGGTGCCGGATTGGGCGCGGTATTCGCGACCGAGTAGACCGGATAGAAGTACGTCGATCCATTCGCGAAAATGCTCGCACCGACACTGTACTTCTGCGACTGCGGCGTGTTGCCCACGTACGGAATCGTCACCGACGCCTGCGTGATGTACGAACGCGCTCCGCGCTGGAACTGTACCGACGCGCCGTTGCCGGTTCCGTGCAGATTGTTGTCCTGATAGCCCAGCGTGCCGTAGAGGCCTTCGCCGGTGATGCCGCCCGAGTAGCCGGCACCGACCGAAGCCGAAGCCGTGCGCTGCTCGGTAACGGTCCACACGATCGTCACGTAGCCCGGATGATTTTTGGGATCGGGGCCGTCTTTGACGTTTAAATCCACTTTCGAGAAGTAGCCGGTGTTGTTGAGGCGGTCGCGGTCGTTGCGCAGCCCGTCGGTCGTGATAACCATGCCCGGACGCAGACGCAATTCGCGGCGAATGACCTGGTCTTTCGTCTTCGTGTTGCCGGTGATCTGAACGACGCCGACACGCGCCACGTAGAAATCGTACTTCACGTCGGCGGTGCCCGCTTTGAGATCGATCGTCGAGGGATCGATGCCGCCGTCGGCACTCGCGAGCACGAGGTTGTACTTGTCGTAGAGTTTATTGGCGGTCTGGAAATCTTTGTCGCGCAAGTCGTCGGAGTACACGACGCCCGGTTTCGCCCCAAGCGCCGGCAAGGTTACGCTCGGCGGAAGCAGCGGATCGCCGGCGACCGTGACCTTTGCGATCGTCAGCCCTTCTTGAATCGCAATGGTCAGCGCGCCGGTTTTCGGATCGATGTTCAAATCTTTGACGTGCGTGGGCAGCTGGCCCCGGTAGCCGATGCGCTCGTAGTAACTGTTGATCTTGAGAAAATCTTGTTTGAGCGTCTCGGTGTCGAGCACTTGCCCCACCGACGTGTCCATCAGCGCGAGCAGCGTATCGCTGGGCACGTGAGCGTTCCCGGTAAACGCAATTTTGGTGATGACGGGGTTTTCGATGACGCGATAGGTGATCGCGATGCCGTTCGGCCGCTGGCGAATGAGCGGGGTCGCCTGGTCGGCGAAATATCCGAGCGCGAAGATCCGCTGCAGATCGCCCTGCACGACCTTCGGATCGTACGGAAGACCCGGCTTAGCCTGCACGACTGCGAGAATCTTGTCCGTCGGCACGTGCACGTTGCCGGAAACGTCGACCGAAGCGATAATCGGCGCCGTAGCCGAGTACGCCGGGACCGGAGAAACCAGCGTCGTCAAAAATGCGACTGCGAGCAGTAAGCCCGCGCATCGGACAAGCGCGCCGCGTGCACGCCGGAGGCTAGAGGTCATCGAAAATTCTTTCCTTGTGAGTGCGCTCGCCAACTTGAATGTCAGCAGTATAACGCGCCCGGAGTGCGCGCTGTTTCGACCCGGGTCCCCCGTTCTAGGCGGGCCGGATGTGTCCTCGTTGCCTTAGAACAGCCGCTGGAACGTGAATGTAAAACCGCTGGTGCTCTGGAGCGCTTGCCCGGCCCGCACTCTGCCCGGCGTCAGCGTCCCCTGCTGAACGAAGAAGGTGAACTGAGCCGTTTCGAACGGGCCCGGCTGATATTGCGCGCCCAGACTTTCGCGCAGCGGCGTTCGAAACGTCGTTCCATAGAAGACGCTGAGATTATTCGCGAGCATGCGCTGAAGATCGATCCCGATGTTGCCGTTGTAGTCGATGGTCAAATTGACGTCGGAGAGTTTGAACGTGCTGCTCAAAACTTTTTCGATCGGCGCGAAGAGACCGGTCGCGAACTGCGCGTTGATCACGTTGAACGCTTCCTGGCCGATCGTCAGCGTTCCGGTTTGGCGGAGTACGCCCAATTGCTGGGGCAGAAGCGCGCCGGTCGCCGGAACGGGCGCTCCCTTGAGCTGGCCCGGCGGAATGATCTGCCCGGTATCGGTGAATTGCACGCTGGTGAGAAAGCCGCCGAACGGTAAGAGCAGCGCGACGAGCTGATCGCGCGTGTAGCCGGCGGGGTTGGACGAGAGGTCCAGTCCGTTGTTTGCGAGCTGATCCAGCGGCCCGTTTACTTTGAGCGTGATGTTGACCGCGCCGGTCGGATTGCGGGCGAGATTCGGATCGGGATTGACCACGTGCGTGGTCGCGACCGCATTGATCGTCGGGACCAACCCGTTCACCGGATCGAAGCTCACGTAGCCCGACTCCACCTTGAACGCGTGGTCGAAGTACGTCAGGGTGCCGCCCGACGAGTCGAAGCGTCCCGCCAGCGTCGGCGCCGAAAGCGTTCCCGCCAATTTCGCCTGACCGGTTCCCGTGATGTCGAGCCCGGCGCCGATTCCGCCGGCGCGTACGGCGACGTTACGGCCGGCCTTTACCGTTAAATCAAACGCGAGATTGAACGGGAGTGGGGCTGGGGTCGCCGAACCGGCCGGCCCCGCCGGATGGTAGAATGCGGAGAACGGCACCACCGCGTTTTGGACTGCTGCGGTTCCCGAAAGCAGCGCCAGCGAGCCGGGCACGTGGCGAAGTCGAACGGCTGCGTCAAGCGTTCCCGAGCCGTACTGCGGAAAATTCACCTGCGCGCCGTGCGTATCTGCATGAAAGTCGTACGCGATCGCGCCGCGATCGATGCCGCCTTGGAAACCGATTGTTCCGCTTGCGTCGAGCGCGCCGCGTCCCAGTTGCGCGCGCAGCGTCGAAACCGTGGCGCTCGTGCCGTCGAACGCGATCTTCGCAACGGTGTCGCGCACGAGCGTCGTCTCGAGACACGACACGTAGCTTCCGTTGCTCAGCGCAAGCGTCCCGAACGCGCGCGGAGCGTGCGCGGTGCCGCCCAGACCGACGTGTCCGTCGATCGTTCCGCCGAGCTGCGTTTTGTTTCCCAGCAGCCCGGCGAACGGCGCGAGATCGACTGCGGCTGCGGAAAGGTCGAGCGAAATAGCCGCGTCGCGCGGGCCGACGCCGAAGGGCGAGAGCTGCAGCGGAAGCGCGCCCGCCAAGGTCGCCCGCCCTTTACCGAGGCTTACTTCCAGGTTGCGAACGAGCAGATTTCGACCGGACAGCGCCACCGAGCCGACGGCCGAGGGAACGTTCACGCCGTACAGGTCCGCGT
>JALYTZ010000116.1 GCA_030854025.1 Vulcanimicrobiota bacterium | reverse complement strand
ATTCTCGACATGGGCGGCGCCGAACGCTTGCTCGGCCGGGGCGACATGCTCTACCTGCCGATCGACGCACCCAAACCCGTTCGCTCCCAGGGCGCGTTGATAACGGGTGCGGAGGTCAACCGGCTCGTCGAGTTTTGGACGCACCAAGCGCGACCGGAGAATTTGCTCGACGTCGAGGTCGTTCCGATCTCCGACGACGAGGACAAGAAGCGCGACGTCGATCCGCTCTGCTACGATGCGGCGAAGTTCATCATCGAGCACAATGTGGCCTCAACCGCGCAGCTGCAGGCGCATTTCTCGATCGGACATCCGCGCGCCGTTCGAGTCATGAAGCAGCTCGAAGACTTCAAGGTCGTTGGGCCCCACGAAGGAACCAAGCCGCGCAAGATTATGCTCGGTTTTAGCGATCTGGAGCAGATAGCGCCGCGCCTGGGCCGCGATGATTCGCAGCCCGATCTATTCGCCACCGGCTCCTGAACGGGACTCGCTAAAAATCATTGCTCGTGCGGGCCGGCCCCCGTACAGTACGAATCAGACGGCTTTCCGCTTTAGCACATCCGGCAAATAAAAAGGAACTACGTCCGTGACCTACGCGATGGATCCCGCGCTCAAACCGATCGAAAATAAGGTCGACGAAGGCATTCCCCTCTCGATGGACGATGGGCTCACGCTCTTCCGCACGCCCGACATTCACAATCTGGGGCGCATGGCGCGCGCAGCGAAAGAGCGCAGGAGCGGCAAAAAAGTCTTTTACGTGCTCAATCGGTACATCAATTCGACGAACGTCTGCTATGCGGGCTGCAAGTTTTGTTCGTTCGCCGTTGACGAGTTCAAGGAAAAAGAGCGGGTCGTGCGCATGCCGGCCGACGTTGTTTTCGAAAAAGCGCTCGCGACCGGACCAAACTTCAACCAAATTCACATCGTCGGCGGCCACGATCCGCGACAGCTCTCACTCGACTACTGGTTGCCGCTGATGCGCCGCTTTAAAGAAGCGCTGCCTCACGTGCAACTTTCTTTTTTCACCGCCGCCGAAATCGAATACATGTCCAAGCGCCATCGGATGTCGTTCGCGGACATGATCGCGATGCTCAAGGATGCGGGCCTCGACAACGTCAATGGCGGCGGCGCCGAGATTTTCGCCGAGGAAACGCGCAAAAAAATCTGTCCGGGCAAGGTGAGTTCCGATAACTGGCTGGCAATTCACGAAGAGCTGCATCGCCAGGGCGTGGCGTCAAACGCAACGATGCTCTACGGGCAGATCGAGTCGCTCGAAGATCGTGTCGATCACTTGATCCGGCTGCGCGAATCGCAGACGCGTTCGCCCGGGTTCAACGCGTTCATTCCGCTCGCGTTTCATCCCGACGGTAACGAGCTGAACGATTGCGGCTGGACGGGCGGTCTGGACGACATTCGCATGTTTGCGGTTGCGCGGCTCATGCTCGACAATTTCGATCACATCAAAGCCTACTGGATGATTCAGGGATTGAAGGTCTGTCAGGTCGCGCTGCAGTTCGGCGCCGACGACATGGACGGCACGCATGGTTCGACCGATGAAGAAATGATCTATCATTCCGCCGGCACCCAGTCCGGCCAATACGTCGACGATCGCACCTTCCGCGAGCTGATCGAAGCCTGCGGATACGAACCGGTACGCCGCAATTCAACCTACGAAGAATTCGCACCCGACTGGCAACCCCCGGAACCCGAACTCGCAGAAGCATGATCGCATTGCGTTCTTCGCGTATGAAGTACGTGAACGATTTGCCGATTTTTGCGGCGATCGATTCGGGCGTGGTTACGTATCCTGGCTCGCTGTACGCCGGCGTACCGGCCGAGCTCAATGCGATGATGCACGCGGGTGAGCTCGACATGGGGCCGATCAGCGCGTTTGCGTATGCGCGCGATCCCTCCGCGTACGTGCTGCTGCCTGACCTGTGCATTGGAGCGCGAGACGAAATCGTTTCGGTTTTGCTCGTTTCCAAAACGCCGCCCGCGCTGCTTGCGGATGCGAAGATTGCAACGACCACGGAGTCGGCGAGCGGAAGAAATCTTCTGCGCGTTCTGCTCGAGCGCCGATACGGCGTACGCGCCGAGTTCGTCGATGATGACGACCCGCTCGCACGCGCGCGGGAGGGTCAGCCCGCCATGATCATCGGTGATAACGCGGTAGATGCGCATTTCCTTTTCCCACCGGAGCACATTTACGATCTCGGCCGCCTCTGGCGAGATTGGACCGGCGAACAATCGATTACGGCAGTTTGGGTTGCCCGGCGTGAAGTGTACGAGGCACATCCGGATGCGGTGCGCGCCTGCATGCTAGCATTAACGGACTCGTACTCGTGGGGCCGCGCGAATCGTGACCGCGTCGTGGCCATGGCCTGCGCGGTGAAGCCGCGTCCCGCCGGCTTTTATGAATCGTATTACGGTAAACTCAACTTCACGTTCCATGCGGCCGCGCAGAGCGGCTTGGCGGCATTTTGCCGCGAATTGCTTGCAATCGGCGCCATCGCTGCGATGCCGCCGCTGCTTCCGGAGGTCATCGGTGTCGCTGGCTAGCTTGCTGGAAAAATCCGCCCGCGGCGGAAGACTGAGCTTTGACGAAGGCGTTCGGCTCTACAAGGAAGCCGATCTGCACGCCCTCGGGGCTGCCGCAAATGCGCGCCGCATGCAGCTGTATCCAGGCAACGACGTTACCTACGTCATCGATACGACGATCAACTATACGAACGTCTGCAACGTGCATTGTACATTCTGCGCGTTTTTCAGGCCGGAAAAGCATAAAGAAGGCTACACGATGACGCACGACGAGGTGCTCGCGCGCGTGAAGTTCGCGGCCGATCAAGGCGCCACGCAGATCATGATTCAAGGCGGCGTTAATCCGGAGTTGCGAATCGAGTGGTTCGAGGAGCTGTTTGCTCGCGTGGCGCGCGAGTATCCGCGCGTGGACATCCATTCGCTTTCGGTTTCGGAAGTGATCGGTTTAGCCAACGTTGAGAACTTGCCGACGCGCGAGGTTCTCGTACGGCTTAAAAATGCCGGTATGAAATCGCTTCCGGGTGCGGGCGCGGAGATTCTGGTCGAGCGCGTTCGCAAGCGCATCAGCGCGCGTAAAGTGACGCCGGATGTGTGGCTGGGCGTCATGCGCGAAGCGCAATTGCTCGGCATGCCAACCACCGCAACGATGATGTTCGGTTCGATTGAAACCGACGAGGAACGCATCGAACACCTCGACGTTCTGCGCAGCCTGCAGGACGAAACCACCGGCTTCACGGCATTCATTCCGTGGTACTACGTGCCATGGAAAACGCCGCTGCGCGGAACCGAGGCAACCGGATTGGACTATTTGCGCGTGCTCGCGATTTCGCGTTTGTACCTGGACAATTTTCCGCACCTTCAGGCATCCTGGCTGACGCCCGGATTGAAGATGGGGCAACTCGCGCTGTTTTACGGCTGCGACGATATGGGCGGCACGATTCTGGAAGAGCAGGTCGTCCGCGACGCCGGCTCGACCAACGAGGCAACGCGCCGGCAACTCGAGGCGATCGTGATCGGCGCCGGTTTTCGCCCGGTGATTCGGGACACGTATTGGAACGTCCGCGACGACGTTGCGCTAGCCACGGCATAATTCAAGACGCACGGCAGCATGGCGCATGAATGTGAGCCGTTCGCAGCGCTGCCCGCCTGGTGGAGCGGCTTTCTTTTTCACGTGCTCAATCCGCGCCAGCTTTCTATGTACGTGTACTTGACGATGCTCAGCGACACCGATGGCGCCTGCCATCCGACGGTGGAGCAGATTCGTAAGGATTTGGGGCTTCTGAGCACGACGATGGTTTTTGAAGCGATTGCGATGCTCGAAGAGTACGGATTCTTTTTGCGCACTCGCCGGAGCTTTCCGCAATCGCGTTCCAAACGAAACGTCTATCAGCGAACGGCTTGCGAGTACACAATTTTGCGCTTGCTCGAATGCGACAAAATCGATGGGTATCTCCGGCCTACGGCGTCATTGGCATATCCGGCGTCCGACGAATCCAGACGATTGGTCACGGAGGGACTGGCAAAGATGCTGGGTGGGTCGTATCTGCGGTACGAGGCTGCGGATGAGTCGAGCAAGAGGGGCTTGCTCGTCGAGATATTAAACGAACTGGTGCGAAGCCGCAACCGCGGCATTTATCAATGAGTTTCTAAAGAATTACGTCCTCCGAAGCACTTGCTCTGAAAGAATGTGACGGAAATCAATGCAACAAAGCGTGACGGTATCGGTATCGGCAGCCGGTAGCGAGCCGGCGGTCGTGACGATTAGGGGAGAGCTGGATCTCTCGAATTCCGACGCCGTGCGCACGCGGCTTGATGAAGTCGCACTTGCGTCCCTGCGGGTGATTCTCGATTTACAAACTTTGGAATTTATCGATTCCACCGGTCTGAGCACGATCGTGCGTCTCGGCAAGCAGCTCAAGGAGCGCGGCGGTCAGTTGGCGGTCGTGGTAACGAAACCGTCCATTCGCAAGCTGTTCTCGATCACCGCTCTCGACAAACGCTTCCCACTTTTCGAAACCGCCGAAGACGTTCGCTTCTAACCACGCTATGCCAACGGCTCGCTGATTGTGCCGGCGCCGAGCACTTCGGTGGTTTCTTCGTCGAACAAGGCAACGAGCTGGCCCGGGGCTACGGCCCGTTGCGGCTCGTCAAAGCGCACGAGCAGCGAATCTGCCGACTCCAGCCATACCCGAGCGCGCGCGGGCGCGGCTCGATAGCGCGTCATCACGAGCGCGGCCGTACTCCCGGAGCGCAATCGTTCCGGCCGGATTAGATTGACTTCCTGGGCGCGCAGACCGCCCGCAAACAGCTCTTCTTCGCGCCCGATGACGATCGTGTTGCTGGCCGAATCGATCCGCGTGACGTACCGCGGGCCGTCGCCGCTCGACGGCAGTTTTCGGCGCTGGCCGATCGTGAAGTTTTCGACTCCGCCGTGGCGGCCGACGACCTCACCGCTCTGCGTGACGACGTCCCCCTCATGCTGCAAATCGGTGCCAAGGGCCGCGAGAACGTCACGATAATCTCCACCTTCGACGAAACAGATGTCCTGCGACTCGGGCTTGTCGTGCACCGATAGCCCCAAGCGTTTCGCGTGTTCGCGGGTTGCAGCCTTATCGAAAGCGCCGAGCGGGAGCAGCAGCCGCTCGAGTTGATCCGGCGCGAGCTGGGCCAGCGCATACGCCTGATCTTTGGCACGATCTCCGCAAAAAAGATGCGGGCCGTCATCACGGTGCTCCAAGCGGGCATAATGCCCCGTTGCCACGTACTGCGCTCCGAGCGAATCGGCGTATTTGCGCAGCGTGCCCAGCTTGACGAAATTATTGCAGGCGATGCACGGGTTCGGCGTTCGGCCGGCGGCGTAATCGTTCGCGAATCGGTCGATGACATTGCGACGGAACGGCTGCTCGAAATTGAGCACGTAATGCGGAATTCCGAGCGCGGCGGCGCTGCGCCGTGCGTCGTCGAAATCGTCGATTCCGCAGCAGCTTTTCGCGTGAGCCGGCTTGGTCGGCGCATACATTTTCATCGTGACGCCAATGACGTCGTATCCCGCTTCGTGCAGGAGACCGGCGGCGACCGCGGAGTCGACTCCGCCGCTCATGGCGGCGATTACGCGTGCTTTCTTCATGGGTTCCGTTGGACAGGATAACAGGATGGAGGCGCTAACAGAAGCCCCAATGTCGCTGGGTGATCGGTTTCGTGCCGCGCGCGAGCAGCGCGGTCTGACGCTTTCGGACGTCGCCGAGCAAATTCGCATTCGGTCGGTCTATCTCGCAGCCATTGAGGAAGAAAATTGGGCCTCCATCGGCGCGCCCGTCTACATCCGCGGCTTCCTAAGAACCTACGCGCGATTCTTGGGGCTCGATCCGGAAAATGCCGTACAAGAGTTTGGCGCGAGTGCACCGGCGGCTCAAGTTCCGCCGAAAGCCGGCTCCGACCCGGGCCAGTCCGGCAGCCGAAGTCTCTCTCCGGTAATCTGGGCGGCCACGACGGTCGCCGCTATTTTAATCGCCTTCGTCATCTATATGGCCGTGGCACCGCCCCGGCACGAGAACGAGCAGGCGGTCACCAGCGTGAGTCCAAGTCCCGTCGTCATGGCGGCGCAACCGACGCAGCCGGCCGCGTCCCCGACACCGGCTGTAGTCGCTTCGCTGGGCATTCGACTGACCGCCCCGTCGTGGCTCAGGGTGACTGTTGACGGAAATGTTAGTATAGAGGGTACGTTTCCGGCCGGCACGAGCAAAACTTTTCACGGAAAGTCCGCTTTAGTGCGTGTCGGCAACGCCGGCGGCGTAGAAATCACCGTGGACGGCAGGTCCATGGGCAAGCTCGGCGCGATCGGCGACGTCGCCGAAAAACGCTTCAGTCTATAACGCGCCCCTCTAAATCAGGAGCCACCGTCTTTGCCGGCTGATGCCTCGTTCGATGTCGTGTCCAAAATCGATCCGCAAGAACTCGATAACGCGCTCAACCAGGCGCGCAAAGAAATCGGCGGCCGATTCGACTTCAAAAACACCAAAACCGAAATCGAGTATGACGGTAAAAAACTCATTACGGTTACGAGCGACGATGAACTCAAGCTCAAGAACGTCATGGACATCATCCAATCCAAAGCGGTCAAACGCGGCATCGAAATCAAGGCCCTGGATTTCGGAAAAGTAGAGCCGGCGGCCAATTCGACCGTTCGCCAGACGATTACGCTCAAGACCGGCATTCCCAAAGACAAGAGCAAGCCGCTAATGGAAGCGATCAAAGCGCTGAAACTCAAAGTAAACGCTCAGTATCAGGACGAGCAGATACGGATCTCCGCCAAAAGCCGCGACGATCTCCAAACAGTGATCTCCCACCTTAAAAACATGGATTACGAATTGCCGCTGCAGTTCGTAAACTACCGGTAGACGTTCGCATGCCGAAGGTTTCGTTCGTATCGCTGGGCTGCGCAAAAAATCTCGTCGATACCGAAGTCATGATCGCAAAACTCGGCGCTGCCGGGTGGGAGCTATGCCCGGATTCCGCTCGCGCCGATACCGTGGTAATCAATACGTGCGCGTTTATCGATGCTGCGAAAGCTGAATCGACGGACACGATCATGGAGCATGCGCAGGCCAAGGCGCCCGGCCAGCAGTTGATCGTCGCTGGATGTCTGGCGCAACGTTTCGGCGAGCAGCTTCAATCGCTCGTTCCGGAAATCGACGGCGTGGTCGGTACCGGAGCCTATGCGGGCATCGTAGATCTTTTGGAGGACGCGCGCGCCGGCCACCGCCCCGTGCGGCTGCACTACGACGCGCCGCCCGAACACGATTTTCTTCCACGACTCGTAACGACCGGCAAAGCGACCGCGTACCTTAAAATCGCCGAAGGGTGCGACCACCCGTGCACGTTCTGCATCATCCCGCAGCTGCGCGGAAAGTTCCGCAGCCGCAGCGAGGAGTCGATTCTAAAGGAAGCGCGTGCATTGGCCGCCGGCGGCGCGAAAGAGTTGATTCTCATCGCGCAGGATACCTCGATGTGGGGACGCGATCGCGGGATCAAGCGCGGCGGCCTGGCGCAACTGCTCGAAAAGCTTTCCGACGTTGACGGCGTCGAATGGATTCGCCTGCTGTATCTTTATCCCGCAACGGTCGATCGCGAACTCATCGAAGCCATGGCGCGTTTACCGAAAGTGTGCAAGTACATGGACATGCCGCTGCAGCACGCGCATCCGGAAGTGCTGCGCGCGATGCTGCGGCCGAGCAACGGCGAACGCTACTTGGAGATCGTGCAAAATTTTCGCGAGCGGGTACCCGGGATCACCATGCGCTCGACATTCATCGTCGGTTTTCCGGGCGAAACCGACGAACACGTCGCGTACTTGGAAGAGTGGATCGATCGCGCGGAACTCGATCGCGTCGGCTTCTTTGAATACAGCGCGGAAGATGGTACGCCCGGCGCAGCGCTGAGCCCTCAGGTGCCCGCGCGCGAAAAACGTCGGAGGTTAGTGCGTTTGCGCGAAGCTCAAAGGATCGCCTCGGAACGCGCGCGCGGACGACGCGTAGGTCAGACTGCGCGCGTGCTCGTTGAAGAGCGACGCGCGCTTCGAAAGAACGATTCCTTTCGCGCAGCCTTCGGCGAAGCTCCCGTATGGTTCGGACGATCGATGGGGGAGGCGCCCGGAGTCGACGGCGGCGTGTTCTTTACCGGCACAACGACCGTCGGTGAATTCGCGGATGTCACGCTCGACGGGCACGGTCCGTTCGACTTTTTCGGAAGAATGCACGCTGATGGGTAGACACATGGCTGCTCCCGTCGAGAAACCGCCCGGCGGAGGTCTGCTGCGCACCGTTTTGACTGCGCTCGGCATCGCACTCGTACTGCTTGCAGCGATCGTCGGCGGGATTGCGCTCGTCAGGCATCAGAATCCGTTCGAGGTCCTCGTGCAGCCGATCGCGCCGCCGCCCGAGCAGGTTTTCGGCAAAGACCATCTGCTTATTCTGGCGGTCGGGTTGGACTACGATTACAACAGCAAAGACCTAGAATATTCCACGCAAGCTCGCAGCGACGTCATCAAGGCGATCAATCTCGACTTTGTCACGCATCGCGCGTACGTGCTATCCATACCGCGTGATATGGATGCAATGCTTCCTAACGGCAAAGAAGCGAAAATCAACCAAGCGCAGTCCGACGGCGGCATAGCGGAGAGCCAAACGGTCATCGCGCAATGGCTGGGAATCCCCCGTTTCGACAAGTATGTGATCTTGCGCATCGACACGCTCAAAGACTTGATCAACGCGGTCGGCGGCGTGGACGTTAAAGTCATGAACTCAGACGCGCTCAAACATCAAGGTCCGAACGGGCCGATCGACTACGACGACAATTGGGGCCACTTGCACATCCACCTCAAACCCGGCTTACAGCATTTGAACGGTGAAAACGCGGTCGGGTACGCCCGCTTTCGGCACGACTGGTGCAGCGATCCATGCCGGATCATGCGCCAGGATCAAGTGATGAACGCAATCGTTTCGCGCATGAAGAACGATAAGCTCAATACGCTCGTGCACATCAACCAGTTAATCGGCGTGTTCTCCCGCGATGTCGAAACGAATCTGACTACCGGTGAAGAGTTGAGTTTGGCGTATGCATTTGCGGGGCTTTCACCCAAGGCCGTGCAGAGCGCTCAGGTCCCGTACGTCGACGACAAGGTGCTGGCCGATTTCGGCGACGTGATCATTCCCGACACGGTCAAGCGCGCGCAGCTCGTTAAAAGCATGCTGATTTCACCGGCGCGACCGCAGCCCTCGCCAAATCCCGGCGCCGTCGAGGCGATTGCTCCGGCCAAAGTGCGCGTGGACGTGCAAAATGGCACGGGAATCAGCGGCATGGGCAAACGCGTCGCGGAGCTGCTCAAGTTCAAGGGATTCGCGATCGGTCAAGTCGGCAACGCTCCAACCTCGGATGTCGCCGTGACCGAATTGCATCAGCATTCGCAGACGCCGTTCGCGGCGATACGCGTTCGCGACGCGCTCGGAACGGTCGGGCGGAAAGCGACGATCGTCACCGACGGCACGCCGGCTCCGCTGCTCTCATCGTTGCCGAGCGAGGCTCCGTCGCGTTCGAGCGACGTGACGGTGGTCGTCGGTCACGATATCGCGATGCTGCTGGGACAGCAGGCGTCCGTCGTACCGTGAAGCGGGGCGTTTGGACAATTGTCGCGATCGGAGCAATCGCGCTGATCGCGTACGGCTCGTGGCGCTTGTTCGTGCACACCATGCACGTGCAGCCGGCATTGATAACGCCGTCCATGAACGCGCAGGACGCCATTGCGCCGCCGTTTTCGAAACGCATTTCGCGCGTGCTGCACGAGCGCGCCCGGAGCAAGCCGACCGGCCGCCCCAAATTGATCGCGCTGACGTTTGACGACGGACCGTATCCCGTTTCGACGCCGCTGCTGCTCGACGCGCTCAACCGCCTGCACGTGCGCGCGACGTTCTTTCTGATCGGCCGCGATGCCGAACAGTGGCCGGGACTGGCGCAGCGCATTGAATCCGCAGGCGACGAGATTGCGGATCATACCTATACGCATCCCGATCTGGACTTGGAAACGCGGGCCGCGGTTCGCGGAGAAATTCTCAAAGGCCGGAACGTCCTTTTCCGCTTGGTGCACGACCCGTCCGTCAATTCCGAGTTCCGGCCGCCGCACGGCCGCTACACGGTCGCAACCATTGAGGTTGCGCAGCAACTCGGGTATCAGACGATCCTGTGGACCGACGATCCGGGCGACTGGCGAAACGTCACCTTCCAAAACCTGGAGCAGCATCTCGAAGCGCACGCGACTGCGCCCGAAATCGTGCTCCTGCATAGTGGGAAATTTCCCACAATTGCGATGCTGCCGGCCGTCGTCGCGCGCTTTCGGGCAGCCGGATATCGTTTCGTAACCGTGCGCGAAATGATTGCACGCGTTACCCCGAACGAATTAAACCACCCAGTCAAGAGAGCGATTTAACGAAGAGCCATGCCAAGAACCATCATCGACACCGAGTCAAGCCGTCCCGCCTACGTTAGACGGCAGTTGCTGACCTCAGTTATCGTCGTGGCCGTGGTCGCGCTCGTCATTCTGCTGGCATTCGAGGTGTGGGCAAGCAAGCGCTCGCATCCGGCCGGCGTGAACCCCGCAAGTTCAATCGTCGCGCCGGCCCGGCCCGCTTCGTCTCCAGGAACCTAATCGTTCGTGCGTGTAACCACGGAAGCCAGACCTCCGCAAGGCGAAGCCTTCGGGGTCCCCCCATCAGGAGAGACCATGCTTCGACGCTTTTCCCTCGGATTTTTTAGCCTTGTCTGCGCCCTTTCGGTCGCGGCCTGCAGTTCCTCGGATACGACGCCGCTTTCAAGCGGGGGCGTGCCCGGAATCGGTCCGAATTTTCCGACCGGCACGCTCTACGCCGCGAGCAGCACGAACAACGCGGTGTCGATCTACGCTCCCAATCC
>JALYTZ010000114.1 GCA_030854025.1 Vulcanimicrobiota bacterium | reverse complement strand
TCGCGGACGTTCGGGATACGCCGCGCTGACTGACCTCTCGAGCGGCATGCGCGTTCAAGTGTTCGTGAGCGAAGTCGGCGGGCGCTTGGTCGCTCAAATCATTCGCATTAAATAATTGGCCGGCGTCGCTGCAGACGGCCTAACCAAGGTTTACCGGGACGCCCGCGGGCAGCACATCGCGCTCGACGGCGTCTCATTTTCCATTCCGCAAGGGCGTACGCTGGTCGTTCTCGGCCCGTCCGGAGCGGGCAAAAGCACCCTTCTTCGATTACTGGCCGGCCTCGAACGGCCCGATGCGGGAACCGTTCGGTTCGGCGACCGCGACGTTGCAGACGTTCCGCCGGAGCGCCGGGGCGTGGCGCTGGTGTTCCAAGACGATGCGCTTTTCCCGCACTTGAGCGTCTACGATAATCTCGCTTTCGGCCTGCGCGTTCGCAAGGCCGCAGAATCCTCGATTCGCGAACGGGTTACCGAAATCGCGCGGGCGCTCGCTATAGAAGGGCATCTGCGCGATCGTCCCGGGCGGCTTTCCGGCGGCGAACGGCAGCGAGCTTCGATCGCCCGCGCGATTTTGAGCGAGCCGTACATGCTCGCGCTCGACGAGCCGCTCGCTCATCTCGATCCGGCGTTGCGCGAACGCGTTCGCTCGCAATTCAAAGCGTATCGCGCGCACTTTCGCGGGCCGGCGCTGTACGTCACACACGATCACGCGGAAGCATTTGCGCTCGCGGACGAGTTGGCCGTGCTGATGGACGGACGCATTGTGCAACGCGGCGATCCGCAAGACGTCTACGATTTTCCATCCGACGTGCGTGTTGCCAGGTTTTTCGGCTCTCCGCAGATGAATCTGTTGGACGACGGCATGGAAACAATTGGAATTCGTCCCGAAAACGTTCTGATTCGCGCGGACGGCGCACTGCGCGGCGGCATCACGGCTTGTGCGATCAGCGGTGCCGAACGGTACGTCGAAGTGGCTACCGACCGCGGCCTGCTGTTGGCTCGCATGCCGCACGAGTGGCATGGCCGCGCCGAAATCGGCGAGCGCGTCGGCCTCGATCTACCGTCCGAATACGTTCGCCGATTCGATCGTTCGACTGGTGCTGCGCTGCGATGAGCGCGGACCTTCGGACGCTCGCCGCAGGCATCGTATGCACCGGCTTTGACGGCGCGGATTTAGAGACGGATTTTGAAGCGGCGTTGCGCGAACTGCCGCTCGCGGGGCTAATCCTGTTCGGGCGCAACGTCGAGTCGCTCGCGCAGACGCGCGCATTGACCGATCGCATCCGGGCGGTTTTTGCCGAAGGTTCGTCACTGGCGCCGATCCTCGCAATCGATCAGGAGGGCGGCCGCGTCGCGCGTTTGCGTGAGGGCGTCGAAGCGATCCCGTCGATGATGGCGCTGGCAGCGACGAACGACGTGCAGCTCGCGCGCCGAACCGGCGAACAGATGGCGTTCGATTTGCGGCGCGCGGGTGTGAACGTCGATCTAGCGCCGGTGATCGATTTAGCGCTGCAGCGTGACAACACGGCAATCGGCGCCCGCGCTTTCGGCAGCGATCCGCATCGCGTCGCGCAGTTCGCCGGCGCGCTCGCCGGCGGCTTGCGCGACGGCGGCGTGGTTGCCACCTACAAACATTTTCCGGGCCATGGCTCGACCGCCGTCGATTCGCACGTCGATCTGCCGGTCATTGAGGACGATGTCGAAACGCTGCGCGGCCGCGATCTTTTGCCGTTTGCGCAATTGCTGCCGCAAGCCCAAGCAGTAATGACGACGCATATTCTGTTCAAGGCGTTGGACCCTTCGCTTCCGGCCACGCTCTCGCCGCGCATTCTGACCGAGCTGCTGCGCGAAGAGCTACGCTTCAACGGCGTGTGTTTCACCGATTGCATGCAGATGGATGCGATCGCCAAAACGGTCGGAACGACCGAAGGAGCGGTACTCGCGCTGGCCGCCGGCGCCGACTGCATTCTTATTTCGCACAGCATCGATTTGAGTCGAAAGGTCGTGGAGGCAATCGTTTCAGCGGTAGGCGACGGACGCGTTTCGCGCACGCGCCTGCAACAGGCGTACGATCGTACGAGCGCGCTGCGCCGCTCGCTGAGCGCGCCCCTGCCCCTGGACAGCATTGCCCCGTGGCCGGGCATCGGTACTACGATCGGACTCCGGGCGGTGACGCTCGTGCGCGGCAGCGCGGCCGCCGAGCCATCGCAGAGCGTCGTCGTTACGTTCGAAGGAAGCACGACCGAAGGTGTGGTGGGAGCGCACAGCGATCACGCGTCGCTGGCTGCTGCTCTTTCGGACGACGTCACGGAGTTACGGGCGGCGCTCGATCCGCCTTCAGAGCAGGTCGACGAGCTGCTCGATCGCATCGCGCAAAGTGCGCGTCCCCTGATCGTGCTGATGCGTCGCGCCAACATCTATCCGCGGCAAGCGCGCGCGATCGAACGGCTGCTGGCAGCGCATCCCGACGCGTTAGTGGTATCGCTTCGCGAACCGTTCGATGCGTTCGAATTTCCGCAGGCTCGAAACGTGCTCTGCACGTATGGCGACGACGCGCCGAGCATTGCCGGTTTAGCCGAGGTGCTTCTCAAGGGCGAAACGCCTAGGGGGCGGCTCCCGCTGGAAATTTCCGCTGTCGTCTAACGTGCTTGCCACGCGGCGGTTTGCGCGCGTCGACGCGGTGCTGAGAGAGGCGCGCGGCAAACAATTCACCGGAGCCGTCGCCCGAATTACGCATGGCGGGCGCGCCGTTTTCGAGCGCGCGTACGGCACGACTCGCGACGATGTTGCGGCCGAACCGGTATACGTGGATACGCGCTTCGATCTGGCTTCGATCACGAAACTTTTTACGGCGACGCTCGCACTGCGCACGGTCGCAGCCGGAGCGTTGTCGCTTGACGAGCCGCTCGCTCGCTGGTTTCCGCAGTGGAAGCAAAGCGATCGTGGACCGATCACACTGCGCATGCTGCTCGCGCACGATTCGGGAATGAACTCGGGTGCCGATTACCGTCAGCTTCTGGGATTCAACGTTATCCGCTACACGTTAGAGCGCGAATTGGCTGCGCCACCCGGAGAGCAGGTCATCTACAGCGACTTGGGATTTATCGCTTTGGGCGAGCTGCTCGAACGCGCTACCGGCAGAGCACTGCCCGCACTGCTGCAAACCGACATGCCCGAAGTGCGCGCGAGGTTTCGTCCGGCCGGCATCGCGCGCGCCGCAATTCCCGCGACCGAAGACGACGGATGGCGCGGACGCGTGCAAGGCTTCGTCCACGACGAAAAAGCGTATCTGCTCGGCGGAATCGCGGGACACGCGGGTCTGTTCGGCTCCGCTGCCGATGTGAGCGCGCTTGCGGAATACTATCTCGGCCCGTTATGCGGTCGCGCTGCACTTCTGCCGCTAGAGCTGGTAGAAGAAGCGACACGCGAGCAGGCCTTCGATCCGGTGCTGCGCCGCGGTCTTGGTTGGGCATTGAAAACGAGCGATGAAAACTCGTGCGGGCGATTGCTTTCGTCGGCGACGTTCGGACATACGGGATTCGTCGGCACGTGCGTGTGGGCGGATCCGGAGCGAGACGCGTGCGGCGTTTTACTCACCAACAGCGTCTATTTTGGCCGTAAGGACACGCGCGATTTGCGCGCGGCGTTCTATGAAGGCATGGTCGAAGACCTGGGTTTGCAATGATCGCCGTTGGTCTGATGAGCGGAACCTCGCTTGACGGAGTCGACGCGGCCTTATGTCGCATTACGCCGCGCGCGGAAAGCTACGACGTGCAGCTTCTCAAGTTCGCGACGGAGCCGTTCTCCGAGGAGTTAGCGGCAGAAATCCGTGCGGCGCTTCCGCCCAACTCGGGTTCGACGCAAGCCGTTGCCGCGCTCCACCGCAAACTCGGAGAAGCGTTTGCACGCGCCGCGCGAGCGGTTGCGGGTGCGACGACGATCGACTACGTTGCGAGCCACGGCCAGACGATCTGGCACGACGGCGAACGGAAATGGACGCTGCAGATCGCCGACGCATTCGCGATACGCGAAATCATGGGAGTGACGGTCTGCTACGATTTTCGAAGCGCCGACGTTGCCGCCGGCGGTCACGGCGCACCGCTCGTTCCGTACGTCGACGCCGTGCTGCTCGGCAGTACGGTTGAGAATCGAGTTGCGGTGAATATCGGCGGAATCGCGAACTTATCGATCCTTCCAAAAAACGCGCTCGCTGACGACGTTCTCGCCTTTGACAGCGGGCCTGGGAACATGCTGGTCGACGCGTTCGTACGGGAGCGCAGCGGCGGAGATGTGCGATACGATGAAGGCGGCACGCTGGCGTCGGCCGGCGTGGTAAACGATGAGGCGCTGCGCGCGATGCTTGCCGATGCGTACTTCGCGCTTGCGCCACCCAAAACGACCGGACGCGAGCGTTTCGGCGCGCAGTTCCTACGTGAACACGATGCCGTTCTGCACGATCTGTCTCTCGAGGACGGCGCGGCGACACTCGCCGCACTTACGGCGGTAACGCTCGCCGAAGTAGTCACCGCCTACGCGCCCGCCGGCGCGCGCGTACTTCTCAGCGGCGGCGGCGTACACAATGGTGCAATCGTCGGCGGACTAAAACAACGGCTCGCGGGCTTTGCCGTCGAAGGTTCCGACGCGATGATCGATCCTGACGCTAAAGAAGCCTTGGCTTTCGCGCTCTTAGGCTACGAAACGCTGCGCGAACGCGCGGCCAACATTCCGAAAGCGACCGGCGCGCGGCGCGCGGTTCCGCTGGGCGCCCTCGCGCCGCATGGATTGCGCGCGCTGCTCGCTCGAATGGATGCCGAATGCCGGACGTAATCGTCGGCGTCGATGCAGGCGGGACGTCCACGATCGCAGCCGTTTCCAGCGGCGGAGTCATTCGCACGCACGAAGGTCCGGCCGCGAACGCGAGTTCCCGCGGAACCGAATCTGCCGCGCAAATAATTGCCGACACGATCGTCGGCGTGCTGGACGGAGCGCTTCCCGACGTCATTTTCGTAGGCGCGGCGGGAGCCTCTCGCGCCGTCGTCGCTCGCGCAATCGAAGAGACGCTGAAGTCACGTTTCGCACGCGCGCGCGTTTCGGTTCGCGACGATGCGTACATTGCGCTGCGTTCGGGGGTTCCGTACGGTGATGGCGCGGTGCTCATCGCGGGGACCGGTTCGATTGCGTTTGCCGAACGCGCGGGCGAATCGTTCCGCAGCGGCGGGTACGGGTATTTGCTGGGCGACGAGGGTTCCGGCTTTTCGATCGGCGGAGCTTCGCTGAAAACGCTCATGCGCGTCTACGACGGACGAACGCCGCGCGACGCGTTCGTCGATGCAATTGAAAGCGAACTTGGCGTTTCACGAGCGTCCGACGTGCTTGACGCGATCTACGGCGAAGCGCATCCGGTTACGCGGATTGCGGCACTTGCGACGCTGGCATTGCAGGCCGCGGATGCCGGAGAACGGTCGGCGATCAAGATCGTGCAAACTGCAGCGCTCGATCTGGCGGATTTGCTCAAAGCCGCCATCCGAAAAGCCGATCTCGGGGGCTCTTCGGCTCCGATTGTTTTCGCCGGCGGTCTGCTTCGCCGGAACAGTGTGCTCACCTATTTGCTGGAGACCCGATTGCAGAACGATTTTCCGCACATGGAGATTCGCAAAAACCACGGCGAACCGTACTCCGGAGCACTGGCTGCCGCGGAAACGCTCGCGCATGCCTGATGCGCGCGATTTGCTGCCGCAAACCGAAGCGGTCAATCCGCAGACGAGCGGCCTGGACCGGCGATCCACCGTCGATCTGGTGCAGCTGCTGGCCGCCGAACAGCGCGAAGCGGTCGATGCAGTCGTCGCGCAGAGCGCTGCAATCGCGGTGGCGGTCGATGAGATCGCGAAACGTTTGCGTGTCGGCGGACGCCTTCACTACGTCGGCGCGGGAACGAGCGGCCGGCTCGGATTTTTAGACGCTTCCGAAATGCCGCCGACCTTCGGTACGCCGCCGAGTTTGGTATGCGGGCATATTGCGGGCGGCATCACGGCCTTGACGCGCGCGATCGAAGGGGCTGAAGACGACGGCGATTCCGGAGCGCTCGAAATAGACGGCCACGTGCAGGCGGGCGATGCTGTCGTCGGGATTTCGGCCAGCGGCGGCGCGCCGTTCGTCTTGCGGGCGATCGACGCGGCACGCGCTGCCGGTGCGTGGACGCTCGGCGTCGCGAACTCGCCGGATGCGCCGCTGCTGCGCGCCGCCGATCTTGGCATTGTGCTGCTCACGGGGGCCGAGCCGCTCACCGGTTCGACGCGGTTGAAGGCCGGAACGTCGCAGAAAGTGCTGTTGAACACGATCTCGACTGCCGCTATGGTACGTTTGGGCAAAGTGTACGACAACCTTATGGTCGATATGGTCGCGACGAATAACAAGCTGCATGCGCGCGCGCGACGTCTGGTCGAGCGCATCGCCCAAGTGGATCCCGAACGCTCGCAGGCGTTGCTCGATGCGTCGGACGGGCGCGTGAAAGTTGCGGTCGTGATGGCAAAGCACGGCATCGACGCAGCCGGCGCGCGCGCGCTACTCGAATCGCACGGCGGAGATTTGCGCGCAAGCCTGTGAAATCGATCGGCCGCATCGCATTCTCGCTGATGCTTCTCGGCGTTGTCATGCCGTGCATTGCGCGAGCGCGAGCCCCAATCGCTTTCGTGCCGCTCGACGATCGGCCCGTGACGCGTCAGCTCCCCGCGCTGCTCGGCACGATTGCCGGCCGCAACGTGTTGATGCCGCCGCGCGCCGACCTCGGCAACTACCTCACTGCGGGAAATCCCGAAGCGATCATCGCCTGGCTCAACGGCGATAGCGCGCGCGGCGCCGCTGATTTCGTCGCGTCGACGGATATGCTCGCATACGGCGGGCTGGTCGCTTCGCGCATTCCCGGCGTTCGCTATGCGGATGCGGAATTTCGGTTGCGCGAACTTAACCACGTCCGAGCCCAACATCCGCGCGCATGGATCGGCGCATTCGGAACGATCATGCGGCTCGCGCCGACCGGCGTTCCCGCGCTTGGACCGGCGAAGAATTTCTTCGCGGCGTATCCGGCCTGGAAATACATCCAGGAGTATGCGAACCTGCACGATCCGCCGCTTCCAAGCGAAATAGCGCGCGCG
The DNA here is from genome assembly GCA_030854025.1 of Vulcanimicrobiota bacterium. GTDB lineage: Bacteria > Vulcanimicrobiota > Vulcanimicrobiia > Vulcanimicrobiales > Vulcanimicrobiaceae > JALYTZ01. The sequence continues at coordinate 1,477 of JALYTZ010000114.1, read as the reverse complement.
CAAACGCTTCGCAGCCTTATCGGAGAGCCGACGCTGCAGGCCTACCTCGATACGCGGACGCGCAATCTCGAAATCGACTTGAAGATTCTGCAGATGACCGCCGCCGGCACGATGGATACGACCGCCCTCGGACAGGATGATGCCGGACCGGTCGGACTGCATCTTAAAGACGTGCGCGCACTGCAGGCGGAAGTCGCGCAACTGGGCATTGCGGATCGCACCGCGATCGAGCCGGGCGCCGACGAATTAGGGATGGCCATGATCGCGCAGGCGCTCGATCGCGGAATCGGCTGGACGCCGCGCGTCACCGTGCGCTACTCGATGCCCGACGGCGCAACGTATCACGATCCGCTTGAGTTCGCGCCGATCGCGGTGGCGATCGACGGGTTGATCCGGCTATGCGGCGGCGTGCATGACGACGCCGCACCCGACCTCACGCTGTACGTACGCGTGCCGCAAACCGACGCCGCACACGACGCGGCGCTGCTTGGCGCAATGCATGACGACCTCGCATCGGGTAAGTCGGTGGCGTTCGCCGATCTCACGTTTTTGGGCGGAACCTTCGCGCCGCAGGCGCAGTTCGTCGAAGCGATGATGCGCGAGGGCATCGCCGGAAAAATCGATGCCTACTCGTCGTGGAATACGAATGCCAACACCGTGGGGACCGCGCTCGCCGAAGCGATTGCCGCCGGAGTCGGTCGTCGCACGCATGCGTACGATGCCCTTGCGCACGCCGATTTCACCTTCGACCGGTACATGGACGACTATCTCTTTCACGATTACGTTCGGCCGGATCTCAACACGACCCTGAACGCGCAAGGCATTCCGGATCACACGTACCTGCTGCCCGGCCAGGCCAGCCCGTTAACCGAGCGCAACAACGCGGAACTCTGGAATCGCGCCGTCGGCATTCTCGGCCAGATTTACCCGGGGTATCACATCGCCGCGATGCAGATCACGCTTCCCTGGGACCGCACCTTCGAAACCGAAATCGAAGTTCGTCTCGCCCCAAACCTGCCGACTTAGCGGACGAGCTGGGAGACGAAGACGAAGTGTACGCCTTCGGCTTCCATTTTTGCATAGCTCGCGCGCAGCGCTTCGAGCGTCGTGGGGCGTGGGTGCCCGATGGCGATTGCCGAACCGTTGGCCTTGGCAATGGCGACGGCACGTTCGAGCATCGACTCGCTGTACGCGACATCGTCTTTGTTGTCCAAAAAGACGTCGCGCGAGGCGGTAGGGACCCCGTCGGTGCGGGCGGTCTGCGCGGCGATCGATTTTGCGTTCGTCATCGAGTCGACGAAGAAGAGCCCGTGTGCTTTAACGATTCCCATCACAGCCTGCATTACCCGCGGGTCCGCGCTCGCTTCGCTGCCTTCGTGATTGTTGACTCCGGTCGCGAGCGGCACTTGCGCCAGGTCGTCCTGCGTTTGCGCGGCGATCGCCGCGTCGCTCATGGACGTTTTGATTTCTCCCGGGC
>JALYTZ010000074.1 GCA_030854025.1 Vulcanimicrobiota bacterium | reverse complement strand
ACGCCGCCGTAAAAAATCGCGTCGGGTTTCGTGCCCGCGATTTTGATCAGCAGCGCTTTGAAGTCTTGCGTGTTCTTGGCGATATGATCGTGTCCGATGACCGAACCGCCGAGGTTCTTGAAGTCGGCTTCGAAGCGATTGGCCAGATCGAGCCCGTACGTTTCATTGTCGTCGATGATGTACACGCTGCGGAAGTTCAGCTTGCGCGCAAACTGCGCCAGCGCCGAACCTTGGCGCGAGTCGGTCGTGCATACGCGAAAGAACGCGTTGGTCCCCGGGTTCGCGCGACGCAGCGAAGCGGCAGCCGGCCCGATCGTTAACCCGTCGCTCACGACCGAGGGGCCGATCTGCGCGAGACCGGCTGCATTCGTAACCGGAATTTCGGCCGCGGCGACGTTCGAATTGTACGGGCCAATCATTGCAAGTACGGCAGCGTCGCTCACGAAGTTGCGCACGTTTGCCACGCCCTGCTGCGGACTGTGCACGCCTTGGACCGCATCATCGAGCGGGTACGCCGCGAGCGTCATGCCCGATGGAAAGCCTTTTTTCGCCTGTTCGATCGCAAGCAGCGCACCCTGCTGCGTGCTCAATCCGACCGATGCATCGCCGCCCGACGTCGGCAAATCGATGCCGATTTTAACGGTGGAACCGGCCGTCGAAACCGTGGAAGAACCGTGTCCGTTCGAACATGCGCTCAGCGCTCCCGTAAATAGAAAGCCGGCAACAACGATAAGCAGCGGTCGGAATGCGGACATCGGGCCTCCAAAGCAAGATGAAACGGCGGACGCCGCCGCTCCCTGGCGCTGGAGGTTAAACGCCCGTTCCGCTCCTCCCTATGCTGGCTCTAATTCGCGCGTGGCCGCGGCGTTGAAGTAAGCGGCGCGTGGATGGTGGATGACGATTGCAGCCGTCGATTGTTCGGGAACGATCTGAAATGCTTCCGTCAGCACCGTAGCGATCGCATTCTCCGCATCGAGCAGGTCGAACGCGATGCGGTGCTGCGAGAGATCGGGACACGCGCCGTATCCCCACGAATAACGTTTTCCGCGATCGTCGGGCAGCTGCAGTTCGGTTCGGATTCGACGATGCGTCCATTCCGCAAGCGCTTCGGCGCTTTGTACGGAGAACCCGTGAAGAAAATACGACTCGCTGTAATCCCCCGCTTTTTGCAGTGCATCCGTTTGCTCTGATGACTGCCTTCCCACGGTGACGACTTGCAGCGCGACCACGTCGATGCCGCGTCCGTTCTCCGGTGCGCGAACGTAGTCGGCCAGGCTCAAGTGCTCGCCGCCCGCCTGGCGTACGAACGGAAATCGCGCGATTTCGCGCGAGGTGTCGTTCGGATCGTAAAGGACGATGTCGTTATCGACGCCTGCAGCCGGGAAGTAGCCGTACACGATGCGCGGCTGCAGCAGTCCGCCGGCTTCGGCGCGTTTTTGATAGCGTCGCAGCCGCGGTTCGAATTCGTCGCGAACGAGCGCGTCGAACGCGGCACCCTTCGTATTCGCCGCACCCCACGAAAGCCGGTAGAGGCTTCGCAAATCGAAATCCGGCCATAGATGCGCCGGATCGATATCGTGCAGCGCGCGGGCGCCGAAGAACGGCGCGCGCGGAATATCTGCATTTTCGGAGCGGACCGCGGAAAACACCATCGGCGCCGACGGCTTCGCGCCGGCATCGCGCGTCGCGGCGCTGCGCGCAAGCGACTCGGTTTTGGCGCGACCGACGAATCGATCGCGTGTTTGCGCATCACCCGTAAGCGCCTCCATGATATCGAGTCCCTCGAACGCATCCTTGGCGTAGAATAAACCCGGTTCGAAATAGCGCTTGCCGTCGTCGAGCACCGCGATGCGCCGTCCGAAGTCGCGGTTTATCGCAGCTCCGCCCACGAGCACCGGAAACTGTAGACCGCGTTGATCCTGTTCGTGCACGCAAATAGGCATCTGTTTGCTGGTCGAAACGAGCAGCGCCGAAAGCCCAATCGCATCCGCATTCACCTCGACGGCCTTTTCCAAGATCGTCTGCATCGGCACTTGTTTGCCAAGGTCAAACACCGTGTATCCGTTGTTCGTTAAGATGGTGTTGGCCAAGTTCTTGCCGATGTCGTGCACGTCGCCGAACACGGTCGCCAGCACGACCTTCCCTTTACTCGTGCCTTCCTTTTTTTCGAGGAACTGCTCGAGATGCGCGACCGCCTTCTTCATCACTTCAGCGGATTGCAGGACGAACGGCAGAATCAGTTCGCCCGATCCGAATTTGTCGCCGACTTCTTTCATCGCCGGAAGCAGCACGGTATTGAGCACGTCGACCGGTCCACGTGTCTGCAGCGATTCATCGATTTTGGCTTCGATGCCGTCTTTGCGGCGGCGCAGAATCGCATTGTGAATCCGCACCTCGACCGGTGCCGATGCATCATCTTCGGCGGCTTGGGTCTTCTCCGAACTTCCGTCGCGACTCTCGAAATGCTCGATGACACGCGCAAGCGCATCCGCGCGCCGGTTAAAGATTAGATCGTCGCAGAGAACGCGCTCGCCCGCGTCGAGTTCGCCGTACGGTGTAATTTCTTTGGGATTTACGAGCGCCATGTCGAGGCCGGCTTCCACGCAGTGATGCAGGAATGCCGAGTTAAGCGCCGCGCGCGCATGCGGCTTGAGGCCGAAGCTGACGTTGCTCACCCCAAGCGACGTAAGAACCCCGGGCATTTGCGCTTTGATACGCGCAATGCCCTCGATCGTTTCGACGGCTGAGTCGACGTACTCCTGATCCCCGGTAGCAAGCGTGAACGTGAGATCGTCGAAAATCAGCGCGCCGGGTGGTATGCCGTATTCGCCAACCACGATATCGTAAATGCGCTGCGCGACCTCGGTTTTGCGCGCCGCCGTTTTCGCCATGCCCTCCTGATCGATTGTCAGCGCAACCAGGGCTGCGCCATGTTCCACGGCCATCGGCAGAATCGTATCGATTTTGGCGCGGCCGTTTTCCAAGTGAATGGAGTTAACGATGCCCCGCCCCGGGTTGGCCTTGAGCGCCGCTTCAACGACTTTTGGTTCGGTCGAGTCGATCATCAGCGGCGCTTCGACCGACTGCGCGAGTTTCCGGACGATGATCTGCATTTGCTCGTCTTCGTCGGTGCGCTCGGTGAGCGCGCAGCATACGTCGAGCACGTGCGCGCCGCCTTCAACCTGCTCCCGGGCGATCAATACGATGTCATCGTACCGTTCCTCCAACAGCATGCTTTTGAGCTTGCGGGAACCTTGCGCATTGATGCGTTCGCCGACCAGTAGAGGACGCGGGGCCTGTTCGAGCGACGTTGCCGTCATTGCCGATGCCGCATATTGCTGGGGCTTCGGTTGCGGAACCCGACCGCGCAAGCCGGCGACGGCAGCGCTGAGCGCGACGATGTGCGCCGGCGTCGTCCCGCAGCATCCGCCCACGACGTTGACGCCGAATTCGGTGACGAAATCGGCAAGTTCGCGCACGAATTCCTCCGGCGATTCTGGATAGATCGTTTCGCCTTTCGGTCCCATCAGCGGTAAACCGGCGTTAGGGATGACGCTTACGAATTTGTCGGAGTTCTCGGTTAGGTAGCGCATGGAGTCCCGCATTTGCGCCGGACCGGTCGAGCAGTTTAGTCCGATAACGTCGATCGGAAGCGCGTCGAGCGTCGCGCACACCGCCCGAATATCCGTTCCTAGGAGCATTCGCCCCTCGGTTATCAGCGTCGGCTGGGCCTGAATCGGAACGCGTCGCAAACCGCGAGCGAACTCGCGCACGATACCCGCGATTCCGGCTTTCAGTTCGAGCAGATCTTGCATCGTTTCGAGCAGCAGCAGATCGGCGCCGCCTTCGACCAAGTGTCGCGCCTGTTCGCCGTAGAGGTCGGCCAGTTCGTCGAACGTGATCTTCGAGAGCGTCGGATCGGAGGACGAAACGAGCATGCCGGTCGGACCCATCGAACCGGCGACGAAGCGCGGCCGCTCCGGCGTCGAGTATTTTTCGCACGCGGCGCGCGCGAGCTGCGCCGCATTGTGGTTCACTTCGGCGACGCGATCGCCCAGGCCGTACTCATCGAGCTTGAGGCGCGAGGCGGTAAACGTATCGGTCTCGACGACGTCCGCACCGGCCGCGAGATAACTTTCATGAATCGACTGGACGATCTGCGGACGGGTCAGCACGAGCGCCTCGTTGCAGCCGTGATAGCGTGCGCCTCCGAAGTCCTCCGCGGAAAGCTCCATGTCCATGAGCTGGGTTCCCATAGCGCCGTCGTAGACGAGTACGCGAGTTGCCAGTAAATCCAGATAGCTAGACAAGATGCTGATGCAGTTCCATTTCTTCGGTCGGATTGAGCGTGCGAATTTCACCAACGGGTCGGCCCGCTCGATTACGTAGCACCGGATGCGCGAATTCGGAAAGCGCCTCAACCTGCGCGTCGCCGAGTACTCCCAGCCGGTGCAAGCTTGCAAGCGTCGCGGGTGCACGCCCGCGCGCGGCTCCGTCGATCACTTTGAGAACGAAGCCGATTCCGGCGCTAATCGCTGCGTCACCGTGAACGCCTTCAGCGCCGCCTTTGCAGCACAGCGATCCGGCGGTGACTTCCATGAGCCGCGTATCGAATTCGCTCGTTCCCGAAACGTACTGCGGATGTTCCATCATCGCAGTGCGTACGATCTGCAGCGCACGCGCATCGGCATCGTTCACTCCGCTCAACGTGGCAAAACGCATGAACGAGAGCGCGGCGTTGCGCAGCGGCGTCGCATAGACGGGGATGCCGCATCCATCGATGCCCAATCGCAAATCATCGACGCGCACGCCGGAAAGCTGCGCGCAGAGTTCGAGAATGCGTATTTCAGCGGGGTTGCGCGGATCCATGTACGTGCCGGTATCCGCGCCCATGAGTTTCGCCAGTGCCAGTATGCCGGCATGTTTGCCGGAACAGTTATTATGAACTGCGCTGAATGAGATTCCCGATCGTTCGAGATCGAGGGCGGCTTGCGCGTTGTACGGCGCGTGCGCCCCGCACGCAAGCGCGTTCTCGTCGAGTCCGATTTTTCGCAGAATCGAGCGAACGGCAGTGACGTGAAACGCTTGCCCGGTATGCGATGCGGCCATGATTGCGATCTCGTCGTCTTCCAAGCCGAAGCGCTCCCGAGCGCCCGCCGCGATTGCGGCCGCCGCGATGAACGGCTTTGCGCTCGAACGCAAAAAAACGAGCGCGTCGATGTCGCCGATCGCTTCGGTGACATTTCCGCCGGCATCGATCGCGCATGCTGCGATTCGATGTACCGATTCAACCAAATCGCCGCGGGTCACTTCGACCAGCGGCTGCCCCCGAAGGCTCCGTTCGCGCACCTGTATTAGAGACTTCCTTAAACGCTCAATGCCGGCTCGATAACGTTCGCGTCTTGCTCGGCATAGACCGGACTGGAGAGGTAGCGTTCGCCGGTATCGCAACCGATCGTAACGATCGTCTTGCCTTTCGATTCCGGGCGCGCCGCTACTTGCAATGCCGCCCAGATATTCGCGCCGGCCGAAATTCCGAGCAGCATCCCTTCTTCACGTGCCGCACGGCGCGCCGTCGCGATCGCATCCGCGTCGGTCACGCGAATCACTTCTTTATAGAGCGTGGTGTCGAGCACGGCCGGTACGAACCCCGTGCCCGCACCTTGAATCTTGTGCGACCCCGGCTCGCCGCCCGAAAGCACCGGCGAGGCATCGGGTTCGCCGGCGATAATTTCGATGCGGGGCTTACGTTCTTTGAGCAGCTCGCCGACGCCGGTGATGGTGCCGCCGGTGCCGACCATTGCGACGAAAACGTCGACCGCGCCGTCGGTGTCGCGCCAAATCTCTTCGCCGGTCGTCCGGCGATGAATGGCCGGATTGTTCGGATTTTCGAACTGCTGCGGCATGAAGTATTTGCCCGGATCGCTGTCGCGAATTGCGAGCGCTTTGGCCATGGCACCTTTGATGCCGTCCGCACCGGGCGTCAGAACGACCTGCGCGCCATAGGCTTTGAGCAGGCTGCGTCGCTCGGTCGTCATCGTGTCGGGCATGACCAAAATGCAGCCGTACCCCTTTGCTGCGGCCACGAATGCGAGAGCGATTCCGGTATTTCCGCTGGTCGACTCGACGATCACGCTGCCCGGGCGTAACCGGCCTTCACGTTCGGCGGCCTCGATCATCGCGACGCCGATTCGATCTTTGACGGAGCCGCCGGGATTGAACGACTCCATCTTTACGAGAACCGTGCCGGGCAAGCCCTTGTTTAAGCGTGGAATCTTCACCAGCGGCGTATTGCCGAATGTGTCTGCGAGCGTATCGTAAATGCGTGCCATAACCATCTTAAACACGCGCGGCCTTGCGTTGGCTTCAGCTTCCAAAGGCGCGCGTTCGAGTCCATCGAACTTCACGGTCGTCTGGAGGCCCATGCATAGCGCACGCTCTTTTATGCCCGCGATTCTTTCGCTCGTCACCGCGATCGCCGCGTCGTTTGCTCCTGCAAGCGCAGCGACGGCCGCCAGGCCGAGCATGGACGATGCGCTGACCCGCATCGGGCAGTACGCGCAGCAGGCGCTCGTGGAACAAGGGGCGCCTGGAATGTCGCTCGCGGTAACCGACAAAACGCACACGCTGCGGATCTATACGTTAGGCTACGCGAATCTCGCCGCCCAAACGCCCGTGACGGTAAATACGCGCTTCGGAATCGGCTCCTTAACCAAATCGATGACGGCAACCGCGCTGCTCGAACTGCGCGACGCGGGCCGTTTCGACCCGCAAAAACCGGTAACGGCTTACCTTCCGTGGTTTTCGATTCATACGAAGTTCCGGCCGATCACGCCGCACGACTTGTTCACGCATACCAGCGGGATGCCGGACGGTGGTTTGTCGATCGGACCCGAGTCGGTCTATTCGATGCGCTACTGGTATACCGGCTATGCGCCGGGAACGCACTGGTCGTATTCGAACGTCGGTTACGACGTACTCGGCGCGATATTGGAATCGCTCGACCGCGCCGACTATGCGACGATCATGCAACGCCGCCTCTTCATGCCGCTGCAGATGGCCGACACGACCGCGGAATGGTCGCCGCTTTCACTGGAGAGCGCCGCGACCGGCTATCTCTATCGCTCCGACGATGTTCCGGTTCCCCCGCATCCTTCACTTGTCGTCGCGCCGACGACGCACTACGTCGATCCCGCGGGCTCGGTTCTTTCAACGCCGGCGGACATGGCCAAGTACATGCGGTACATCTTGAACGGCGGCGCGGGCCCGAACGGACCGTTGGTCGGGCCGGAAAGTTTTTCGTTGATGACCTCGCCGGGAGTGACCGACGGCCATCAACTCGGTGATGCGTCCCCCGGTTTTTATCATCGTTACGG
>JALYTZ010000070.1 GCA_030854025.1 Vulcanimicrobiota bacterium | reverse complement strand
GCTCGTGATCGCGCTCGCTGCCTACGCCGTCGGCGCGTTGGCGCTGATCGCGTACTTTTTTTCGCACGAGGAGTGGCTCAAGCACCTCGGCATTCCGCTGGCAATTGCCGGCTGCGTCGCGCAGTTCGCGCAGCTCATCGCGCGCTTTGAATTGACGCATATCTGGCCGCTGCTCAACTTGTACGGTTCGCTCTCGCTGTTCGCCGCGGTGTCGGTTGCGATTTTTATCGTCTTCGGATTCCGCTACAAGATCTGGTTTGCCGGCGGTTTCGTCCTGGCACTCGCGGCGCTCTTTCTCGCGTACGGCGTCACGTGGAATGAAGGCACGATGCCGGCGGTGCCGTCGCTGCAGTCGTACTGGGCGAAGATCCACGTGCCGCTTGTCGTCTCGTCGTATGCGGCGTTTCTCGTTTCGTTCGTGCTCGCGTGCATGTACCTCGTCAAGCACTATTTCGAACGCTCGCTCGAAGGCTCAGCCGCTACGCAAAGTCTCGCGGCCGTCGCACCTGGCGTCGGAAAATCCGCCGGAGCCGACGTTTTCACGCGGCAATCCGGCGTTCGCGACGTTTTGATCCGCAAGGACTCGCCGAACATCGCTGCGGCGGCTGCGGCCGGCAATTCGGTGGCGCAGTGGCTCGACGCCATTCCCAGCCTCGCGCAACTCGACGTGCTGATCTATCGGGTCGTCGCCATCGGACTGCCCCTGCTCACGCTCGGCATCATTACCGGCGCAATGTGGGCGCACGAAGCGTGGGGAGCCTACTGGCAAAATGACCCCAAGGAAACCGCGGCGCTTCTCTCCTGGATCATTTACGCCGTGTACATGCACTTGCATACGCGCAACGCGTGGCGGGGCGAACGCAGCGCGTTGGTCAGCGCCATCGGCTTTCTCTCCATCATGTTCTGCTACTTTGGTGTGAACATCTGGATCAGCGGGCTGCACAGCTACAAGATGTGATTTAGCCTCCGGTGCGGCGCCGGCGACACCTTCCGATGTATGTAGACGACCCGGCCTAAAGGGCGGACGTAGAATCGGTGGGAAAAGAATCGACTGCATTCCGTTTCGGAGACAACGCTTTTGTCAAGTCACGCGAACGCCGCCTCTTCCCCTGAGGGCGGCCGTCGGGTTTTAAGTGCCTACGACGACCCGGGCACGCACGAAGAGGTCACGCGCCGTACGTTCATGGCCAACGCCACGCTGGTCGTGGGCGGCTTGATCGGGCTCGGCCTAGCGATTCCTATCGTCGGATCGCTGATTCCCGACGTCGGTGCCGGCGGCGGCTCCTGGCGTCCGCTCGACCCGGCGGGCTTTAAAGAACTGCAGGGCGCGACCGACAAACCCGTTCGGATCGACTTCACGCTGCAGGGCAAAGACGCGTACCTTCCGGAAGCGCAAGCTCCCGAATCGGTCTGGGGCATCAAGACCGACTTTAAAAAATTTGAAAAGGCGCGGCCGGACCTGTTCGGCCCGAACGGCAAGCCCGATCTTTCGTATAAAATGGTCAACATGGGCTTCGTGCTGTTCAGCCCGATCTGTCCGCACCTGGGCTGCTTCTTCGACTGGCATGCCGATCTGAACCGATTCCAATGTCCGTGCCACGGGTCGCAATTTAACGGCGAAGGCAATCACATTGCCGGCCCGGCCGCGCGCGGCCTCGATCCGCTCCCGATGCGCGAGCAGAACGGTCAAGCCGAAGTCACGTGGATACGCTACGCGCCGACGATTCCCAACCGCATCGTCGTATCGTACACGGCGTAACGGAAGAATAAGGTAGCAACAGATGCTCAATTGGATCGAACGGCGCACCGGCTTCGTCAGCATGACGAAGGACTTCCTCACCGAGGACATTCCCGGCGGCGCCAGCTACTGGTACGTATTCGGCAGCGCCACGCTCTTCGCGATGATGGTGCAGATCATCACCGGCATTTTCCTGACGTTCTTCTACGCACCGTCGGCGATGACGGCGTGGGAATCGACCAAGTCGATCTACGATCACCCGTTCCAGCACCTCGTGCTCTCGATCCACTACTGGGGCGCCTCGGCGATGATCGCGCTGGTGTTCCTGCACTTGCTGCAAGTCGTGATCTGGGGCGCGTATAAATCACCGCGCGAAATTCAGTGGATCGTCGGCGTGCTGCTGCTGCTGGTCACGATGGTGCTCGGCCTCACGGGCTACTTGCTGCCGTGGGACATGAACGCGTACTTCGCTTCGCAAGTGGCGATTAATCTCACGCTCAACGTGCCGATCGTCGGAACGTTCGTACAGCAG
>JALYTZ010000063.1 GCA_030854025.1 Vulcanimicrobiota bacterium | reverse complement strand
GGACGCATTTTTCACTTGCCAATCAATTCAATCGTGCGTGGCAGGCGCATCGTCAGCCGGGTTCGTCATTCAAAGCATACGTGTACACCGCGGCCATCGATAGCGGCATGCCGGCCTCGACCATTCTTGACGATTCGCCGGTGTCGTACCCGATGGGCGACGGCACGACGTGGTCGCCGATGGACGACGACAACCGGTTTTACGGACCGATGACGCTGCGTTACGCACTGGCGCAGAGCCGCAACGTCGTGGCGATCAAACTGCTGCAGCAAGTCGGCGTCGATCGCGTCATCCAGTACGCCAAACGCATGGGCGTCACTTCGCCGCTCGAAGCAAACCTTTCACTTGCGCTGGGAACGTCTGTTGTGACACCGCTCGATCAGGCCAGCGGGTATCAGACGCTGGCCGATCAAGGCATTCACATCGATCCTTCGCCGTTCAAACTCGTGAAAGACTCGCTCGGAAACGTCGTGCTCGACAACCAGTACCCGCAGCAGACCGAAGTCGTGAGCGCGGGCACGGCGTACATCATGGATACGATGCTCGAAGACGTCATCAATCACGGCACGGGGTATCCCAATGCAGTGATCGATCGTCCGGCCGGCGGTAAAACCGGAACGACGTCGGACTTTCGCGACGCCTGGTTCGTGGGGTTCACGCCGGATCTGGTGACCGCCGTTTGGGTCGGCAACGATGATTATTCGCGCATGTCCGAATCGTACGGAGGCGACATTCCCGCGCGCATCTGGGCGCGCTACATGAAAGCGGCGCTCATGGGCGTTGCCAAACACGATTTCACATTTCCGGGTGATGAAGTGAAGAAGATCGCGAGTTGCCACGGCGGTATGGGCGCCTACGAATACTACCTCATCGGGACCGAACCGCTGACGCCGTGCGGCGCGCCGCAGTCACCGCCGCCGGATTTCGCGCCGGTTACCACCGCGCAGCAGCCCGTGCCGGCGCGGCAGCTGATTCCCACGCTTGCACCTTCGACCGCGCCCACCGACGTTCCGACCGGCTTTTAGCACCGAGTGGAAGGCCAATTCTCGCTCTTCGATCAAGCGCCGCCGCGCGTCGAAGGAGTGAGCCGCGTTGTTGCATACATCGGCCGGTTGCTCGGTCAGAACCGAAACTTGATGGGCTTGCGCGTGCGCGGCGAAGTGTCCGAGCGCAGCGTCTCAGCCGCGGGGCATACGTATTTCGCGCTCAAGGAACGTGCCGATATATTGAAGTGCGTGATCTGGGCGGGGAATGCGCGAACGCTGCCGGCGTTCAAAGATGGAGACGAGATCATCGTGTCGGGCGACTGGGGCATCTACGCGCCACAAAGCCGCTTTCAACTCTCGGTGACTTCCGTCGAACTCTCCGGCGTCGGCAAGTTGTACGCGCAGTTCGAAGCGTTCAAAGAACGATTCCGTAACGAAGGGCTGTTCGAGGCCGGACGTAAACGCCCGATGCCCGCGTTCCCGCAGCGCGTTGCGCTCGTTTCCGCGCGCGGAAAAGGGGCCGAAGATTTTCAGACGATCGTGCGGCGCCTCGCGCCTCAAATCGAAATCGCATTCGTCGAAACGCGGGTTCAAGGCGACGGCGCCGCGATCGACATCGGCGAAGCGATCGACCACGCTGGAAAGCTCGCGGCCGACGTCATTGTCTTGACGCGCGGCGGCGGCTCGTACGAAGATCTTTTTCAGTACAACCTGGAACCGGTCGTTCGCGCGATCGTGCGTTCGAATCTGCCGGTGCTCTCGGCGATCGGTCATGCCGGCGACGTACATTTAAGTGACTTGGTCGCCGACTTCACATACGAGACGCCGTCGAGCGCTGCGGAATATTTCGGGGGCATTCGTACGGGCTTTCTCCGACGCATCGAACGCTTGGATTCGGAGTTGATGCAGCACTTGCGCGCGATCAAGCGCGCCCGCGACCAGTCGCTCGACGTGGTCGTGGATGCCCTGGCGCGCACGGCCCGTTCCGCGGCGCGCGATCGCAGATCGACGCTGCTCGCACTGGAGCGGCGGCTCGACGCGCAGACGCCGATCGTACGGATGGCCGAACGCAGGCGGCGCTTCGACCGGCTGCATTCACAGCTTGCGGCCGCTGCTCGCCACGCGCTTGCGCCGGGGATGACGCGTCTGTCGAACACGCAAGAACGGCTCGCGCGTCTGCAGTCATCGACGCTGACGGTATCGACCCAGACGCGCAACGTCCTTGAAGCTCGACTGAACGCCGCGAATCCCGACGCGCCGCTGGAGCGCGGTTATGCGGTCGTGACCGATGCGCAGGGCCGCCCGCTGCGCACCGTGGACGCCGTTTCGCGTGGCGACGCAATTCGCGCGCGCCTGCAACACGGGACGCTCGAAGCGCGCGTCGAAGGCAAATCCCTCGATGGCTGATCAAACCTCCGGCGCGTTCGAATCCAAAGTGGCTCGGCTCGAAGCGATCGTCAAAGAGCTAGAGAACGGCAACGTCGAGCTGGAACGTGCGGTGGCGCTGTTCAAAGAAGGTAAGCAGCTTTCGCGCGACTGCGAAACGCTGCTCAAAGTTGCGCAAGAACAGATCGATCGCGCCATGGGCGGTACGCTCGAAGCAGCACCTACCGACGACGTACCGTTCTAAGGACAACGGCGACCGATGAAGCCGGAACGCTTGGATGCGGTCGTCGCCGAACAGACCGGCATCACCCGATCGCAAGCGCGCAGCTTGATCATGGAAGGACGCGTGCGCGTCAACGGAGTTCCCGCCACCAAAGCCGGCGCGAATGTGCGCGAGGAAGCACGCGTGGAAGTCGAGCGCCCGCGGCGGTTCGTCAGCCGGGGCGGTGAAAAACTCGATCGTGCGCTGGAACGTTTTCACATCGCGGTCGAGGGAGTGCGTGCGCTCGACATCGGCGCGTCGACGGGCGGGTTTACCGACGCGCTGCTACAACGCGGCGCATCCTACGTGGTCGCAGTCGACGTCGGATACGGTCAGATCGATTGGAAGCTGCGCAACGATCCGCGCGTTACGGTGCTCGAGCGAACGAACTTTCGGCACGTGGCCCCGGGCGCGCTCGGCGAAGCGTTTTCACTCATCGTCATCGACACGTCGTTTATTTCGCTGCGGACGATCGCGGCGCGCGCCGTCGACGAACTGACCGAGGCGGGCGATATCGTCGCGCTCGTCAAGCCGCAGTTCGAAGCCGGCCGCGAGCGGCTGGGGGCCGGCGGGGTCGTTCGCGATCCGCAAGTGCATCGCGCGGTGCTGCGCGAAGTCAGAGATGCCATGCTTCACATTGGGCTTCCCGCTGCAGGCTTGATCGAATCACCGCTGCTGGGGCCGGCCGGCAACCGCGAGTTTTTGCTGCACGTACGCCGGGACGCGGTGGGCCTTCATGACGCTGCGATCGATGCGATCGTCGATGACCGCTAGGGTGACGTCGAGTCCAACCAAGGGGCGCGTCATCGCGCTCTACGTCGATGTCGCTCGCGAGAACGCCCGTGCCATCGCGCTACGGGTCGCCGAAGGCTTTCGCAAACTCGGATACGCTATTGCACTGTGCCCGGGGTGCGACCGTCATCTCGATATTCCGGCGGGCGCTCAACCTCGCGACGCCGTACTGCTCGTAACGATCGGCGGCGACGGAACGCTGCTGCGCGCGGCGCGGACCGCAATACAAGACGACATCCCGCTCTTAGGCATCAACACCGGCCGTTTGGGATTTCTGACGGAATTTGACGAGGACGATCCGCGAATCGACGAATTACCGGCACTGCTCGAACGCGGACTCGCCATCGAGGAACGCGTCGCGCTGCGCGCGAGCTACGATGGACGAACCTACTTCGCGCTCAACGACGTCGTCGTGCGCAGGGGCGACGTTTCGCGCATCGTTCCGTTCGGGCTGTGTCTGGACGACGAACAAGCCGCCCACATTCCGGCGGACGGCATTTGTGTCGCCACGCCGACCGGCTCGACCGCGTATTTTCTCTCCGCCGGCGGTTCGATCGTCTCGCCCGACGTTGATGCGTTCGGCATCGTGCCGCTGCTTCCGCACACGCTGTTCTCACGTCCTTTGATCGTGCCGACCAGCTCGAAGATCGTGATTACGGTCGACTCGGAAATCGTCCACGCGAACTTGGACTGCGATGGCGAAGCGGTCAGCGACCTTGCGCCGGGAGCTTCCGTCGTGATCGAACGCCATCCCAAGGCGGTGCGGTTCGCGCGCACGGCGCCGCTCAAATTTTTCTCGCGCCTCGAGGACAAACTTCGTTGGGGCGTCTCCATAAAAGAAACGACTCGCTGACGGGCACGATGCTGCGTCGGCTCACGATAGATAACTATGGCCTGATTGCACGGGCCGAAATCGAGTTCGCAATGGGAGCCACCGTCTTTACCGGCGAGACCGGATCGGGCAAGACAATGGTGCTCGGCGCGATCGGGTTTGCTTTAGGCGAGCGTGCAACTGCCGACGTCGTCCGCAAAGGCGCGCCGCGCGCGGCCGTTACGCTTGAATTTGAGGCTTCAGACGCGCTGCGTCGGCGGTTTACGGACGACGGTTATGCGCTCGACCCTGGCGAGAACGGCATCATCACGCGCGAGATGAGCGATGCCGGTAAATCCTCGGTGCGTTTAAATGGACGCCCGACCACTGCCGGATACATTCGTGAGATCGCGCCGGCGTTGGCCGACATGGTAGGACAGCACGACGCGCAGCGTTTGCTCGCGCCCGCGTATCATGTGGAATTGCTCGACCGGTTTGCCGGCGATTCGGCCGCAGCGGCGCGCGAGCGCGTTCGCGATGCGTATGCGCGCGCCGAAAGCTCGCGCGAAGAATTGCGCACGCTTTCGGCCGACGAACGTCGCGGTGCCGAACAGCTCGCATCCAAGCAGTTTTCGCTGGATGAAATTCAGCGGGTCGCGCCGCTGCCCGGTGAAGACGATCGTTTGTCGGACCGTCGCCGCTACTTTGACAACATCGAACGCATTGCCCTCGCGCTTCGGCAAGCGCATGAGGCGCTCGCGAATGAGAGCGGGTCCGCATCCGACGCGCTCGGAAACGCCGCCGCCGCCTTGCACGCCGTGGCCGGGCTCGGCGGCGAACTCGAAGACTTGTCAGGCGCTGCCGCGGCGCTCCAAAGTGAAGCGGCAGAAGTAGCCGCCCGCGTGCTGCGGCATCTCGACACGGTTGACTTTAATCAGAGCGAAATGGACGCGATCGTTGCGCGGCTCGACGAACTGGACCGGCTCAAGCGCAAGTACGGCGGTTCGATTGAGGCGGTGCTGCATTCAGCCGAAGAATCTGCGATCGCGATCGAGCGATTCGGCAATCGCGAGGCCGAGCTCGCGCGCGTCCGCGCGGAACTCGATCGAGCGCAGATCGATCTCGACGCGTCGGCCAAAACGCTATCGGCGCTGCGTCATTCCGCCGCGAAAAAACTGCGCGAACGCATCGCCGCCGAGTTGGCGGACCTCGCGCTGCCGGCGGCGCGTTTCGATACGTCCTTTGAGCCGCTCGCCCAAAGCGGGCCGGCCGGCGCGGAACACGTGGAATTCACGTTTTCGGCAAACAAAGGTCAGGCGCAGCGACCGCTCGCGCGCGTTGCGTCGGGCGGAGAACTTTCGCGCGTGCTGCTCGCGCTCGTCGCCGTGCTTGCATCGACGCGCGAGCGTACGGCCCTGATCTTCGATGAAATTGATGCCGGGATCGGCGGCGCAACCGCAACAGCCGTCGGAATTCGCCTCGGGCACCTAGCCGCAGCATCGCAGGTCGCATGCGTTACGCACCTGGCGCAAATAGCGAGCTGGGCCGACCGGCACTACGTCCTAGAAAAAGCCGAACGAAACGGCGCGACGATCATCGAAGTACAATCGATTGAATCCACCGACGAACGAATCCGTGAAATCGCCCGAATGCTTTCCGGTGAATCTCACGTCACAGCCGTCGCCCATGCTCGCACCCTACTCGATCGAACCCAAGAACGCCGCACCGCGCTCTGAATGGCAGAACGTCCTC
>JALYTZ010000057.1 GCA_030854025.1 Vulcanimicrobiota bacterium | reverse complement strand
CGACGCCATCGACCGGCGCGAATACGATTGGCAAGCCGGACGCGCGTTCGTCCCGCTCGGCGGCAAATTGCGGCTTGCCGTCCGGTCGATCGTGCACGCCTACGTCGGTTTGCCGACCATTAAATAGATGACGGCGAAAAGCGCTGCGGTTACCAGCCACCCGATGACATTCCAGATGGTGAACAGCCGGCTGAATCGTGCGGCGGATTCGTCTGCGGCGGTACGGTGCATCCGAATTTCCAACGGCAGCAGAACGGCCATCCAAACCAATCCGGCGGCCACGACCACTTCAAACGCCGTTCGCGTCCACAGCGTCGTCCAAATCGGCACTGCGTCATGTTGCGCGAGGAACACGCCTGAAACGGTAACCGCACTTCCAAAGACCAGTGTGAACAGCACGTCGGTTACGAGAATCTCGCGCGTTGCGAAGACGCGCAGTTCGACGCTGCGGGCAAACACGGCGCGCGCGCTCCAAAGCCCGGTAACCGCGAAGTTTCCCAGCCATAAAACGGCGCAGATCACGTGCAATGTTTTGAGAGCCGTCACCATGCCGCATATACGCTTGCGATAGATGGAGTCCGCTATTGTAGCCGGCGCGGGTATTGCCGGGCTCGCGGCCGCATTGGAACTGGCCCGCGCCGGCGTCCGGGTAACCGTTTTCGAAGCGACGGATCGCCCCGGAGGACGCGCGGCTCAGTTAGTTTCGCCCGATGGCCGGTTTCGCTTCGATATGGGTCCGACGATTCTCACGATGGTCGATGTGCTGCGTCGCGCGCTCGGTGCCGACGCGTTCGAACGGCTGCAGCTGCGCAGGCTTGAACCGGGGTATCGGATCGTATGGCCGGACGGTCAAACGTTCGACATGCATTCCGACATCGCGCTTTGGCTCCAAGAAGTGTCTCGTTACCGGAGTGCAGGCGCCGCAAGCGCGCTCGATTATCTCGCGAAGATGCACGGACAACTGAATGAATCACGCGCAAAAATTCTGGAGAATCCGTGGACGGCCACCGGCTTTAGCGCGCTGTTTTCACCGGGGAAGCTGCGCCCGTGGGTGATCGGAAATTTGCGCAACGTCGCGCGGCGTCATTTCCGCGATCCGCGATTGGTAGAGGCGGCAACCTTTCAGACGCTCTACCTGGGCCTTTCTCCGCATCGCGCACCGGCGATTTACGGACTGCTGATGGCGAGCGAAGTGGTGGACGGCATTTGGTACGCGCCGGGTGGTACCGCAACAATCGTCGCCGCCTTGGTCGCGGAATGCGTTCGGCAGGGCGTCCGGTTTCAGTACAACGCACCGGTAACGTGCATAAACGTCGCGGAGGGTCGTGCGCATTCGGTGTCAGTCCGCGACGACGTGCACCAAGCGGAAGCCGTGATCGTTGCAGCCGATCGGGAACCGGCGGCTCGTGCGCTGTTGGGCGAAAAGCCGCCGCGCAGACGCCTGCGTTACGGTCACTCCGCCATTGTTTTTTACTTCGGATTCGATGGACCGGTGGATCTGCCGCATCATACCGTGTTCTTGCCGAATGACCCGTGGCGCGCATACGCTGAGTTAGAGCGCGGGCGCGTCTCTCAAGAGGTGCTTGTATATGCGTGCAACCCGGCGGTCGACGATGCGACTGCTACGCCCGGCGCCGTCACCGCGCTCGTGCCGGTCCCAAATCGTCTGGCTTTGCGCGACGTCGACGAAGCGGCGATCCGCGATGCGGTCATCACGCGGCTCGAACGGCACTGCGGTCCGCTCGCCAATCGACTCGTCTACCAAAGCGTGCGCGGTCCGAAAGAATTCGAAACGCAGTTGGGGCTTGCACACGGCGCCGCATTCGGACCCGATCATCGTTTGAATCAGATGGGCCCGCTGCGGCCGTCCATCGCATTCCGGGGAGCGCGGAATGTCGCGTTCGCGGGCAGCGGCACGCGGCCGGGGTCGGGCGTGCCGATGGTTCTGATTTCCGGGCGCCTCGCCGCCGAACATGTTTTGGCCAAAGCTGAATGAGCGACTCGCGCTGGCAGCCCGCTCGACACGTTCGCGGATTCGATACGTGTTTCGGCGCCTACATTCGCATGCTGCTCCGACGTTCGTTCGCGTCCGTGTGGCTAAGTCGCGATGCCGAATCCATTCCGTCGTCCGGTTATGTCGCGTGTGCGAATCACAGCTCGTGGTGGGACGGATTCATTCCGTATTTTTTGCATCACCGCTTCGACCCGACGCGTCGTTTCGAGATCCTGATGAGCGACCGGGAACTTCGCCGCTTTCCGTTCTTTCGCTGGGGCGGAGCGTTTTCGGTTGATGCCCGCTCCGTGCGAACGGCGTACGAGTCGATCCGCTATGCTGCCGGCCAAGCACGTGGCGGCGCGGCCGTTTGGATTTTTCCTCAAGGCGTATTGCGCAACGATCGCGTCTGGAGGCCGTTCACGAGCGGATTCGTCCACGCCGCGCGCATCGCCAATGTGCCGATCGTTCCGGTTGCAATGCGCTTTGCAATGCGCGATCTGCAACGTCCTGAAGTCTTCGTCGATATCGGCGCGCCTCTCGATGCGACGGCACGCAATGCGCGTGACAGAGCGGAGTCCTCCGTGCTCGAGCGTTTGCAAGCCATGGATGAAGCCATCGCGCACGATCGCGTCGACCAAGAGTTCGTTGCGGTGCTGCGCGCGAACCGCGGCGTCGATAAAACGGTCGCGAACGTTCTCTCGCGCGCGCGCCCGTGGAACCGGTAGAAGCCTTCACCTGGGGCTGCTTCGCACTCGGTGCGGGCGGCTTAGCCATGGAGGTCATCAACTGCGCCGAGTTCCCTATTCTCCAGCCTCGCAGGCTCGACGCGCACGAATCGATCGTCGCGTGCGTGGCGTTGCGCAACGAGCGACACAATGCGCGTGGCTGTATCGAATCGCTGCTCGCGCAGCCTGATGTCGACCGCATCGTCGTTTGCGACGACGCATCCGACGATGGAACGCCCGCAATCCTCGCGTCGCTGGCAGCAAGCGACGCACGAATTACGGTAATTTCTAACGATGGCAGTCCGGGAAAAGCGGGCGCTTTGGCAGCGGCCGCCGAGAACGCCGTTTCGGGCGGCGCTCGCGTGCTGTTCTTCACCGACGCCGACATGCGGCTCACGCCCGGAGCGGTTGCGTCGTTGGAGTCGTACCGGCGCGATCGCGCAGTCCAAGCCGCCAGCGCTTGGCCTCGCATACAAGCGCGAAGCTTGTGGGACCAGGTATTCGCGCAGGCGCTCGCATTGCTTTTGCTGCAGGCGCTTCCCATGCGCGCGGCTCGAACGAGTTCCGACGCGCGATTCGCCGCCGCAAACGGACAACTTTTCATGATTGACGCGCATGCGTACGTTCGCAGCGGTGGTCACGCGGCGTGCCTGAATGCAGTCGTCGAGGACGTAGCGCTCGCGCATGCATTGAAACGGGCCGGAGCCAAGATCGCATTGGCAAGCGCTCGCGACATCGCAAGCACAGTCGGCTACGGTTCGTTGAGGGCGAACGCGAACGGGTACGGCCGATCGCTGCGATGCGGCGCCGGGAAACGCGCCGCGATCGCAGCCGGCACGTGGCAGCTGTGCGCGTTTTCTGCTCCGTGGCTGTTGCTACCATTCGCGTCACGTCCCGCGCTGCTCGCGTGCTGCGCCGGAGTTACCGCTCACATCATCGCGTCTCGGCGCATGGGCGCAGGAACATCGTGGATAGCGGGCTCGCTCATCGGCGGAGCAGCCGTCGGCATCGCAAGTTTGATGGCAGCTCTCCCGAACCGCCGTTTCGAATGGAAGTCGCGAAGCTACTGACGGAACGTTTGGCGCGCCTGTGGAAATAGCAAAGGTGCGACGGAAAGCGTTTGCTCTTTTGGCGCTGGTTTTGCCCCTGGCCGCTTGCGGCGGCGGAGGCAGCCGCGGATTCGCCGGCGGCTCCACGACCACCGGTAGCACGTGCATGATCCCGCCGGGCCCGGCGCCGGTGATTTATCTTCTTTACCCCGCGCCAAACTCCACGAACGTTTCGACGACCGCGGACGAATTGGACTTCGCTGCATTGTCCCCGGGATACGTAAACGAGAACGCGACCGTTACGCTGAGTAGCGCAAGCGGTGCTCAGGTATCTGGTTCCGCGCCTATTCCGACGACAACACCGTTGCCGCAAGGCGCCGCGACGCCACCGCCAAGCTCCGCTGCATACAGCTATATAAAAAGCACGATACCAACGCTGAATTCCAGCACGCCATACACGGTCAATCTCGCGATCACGCAGTACGCGAATTTACCCGTTGCATGCCAGAAGCATTTCACTTTAACCCTAGGCCAATTTACGACGCACTAGCCGCCGGTTTCTTGAACGGCGGTACGTAACAGGTAGGCGAGGTCGAGTTCGATCTTTCCAAGCGGATCGAGCAGCGGATCGTCGGCGAGCGCTTTCATCGTTGGATTTCGGCGCGTCATGTCGCTTTCGGGAACTTGATGGCGTGGATTGATTTCGCGCATGTAAATGCGGGCGTCGTATCGCAATTGGCCTTCCGGTAAAAAGTAGAGCGGGTCCAAACCGAATGCGTAGACGTCGAGTGAAAGGATGCCGGTCTTCTGCATGAATTCTATCGGCTTGCTGCGTAGCGCCGAAACGAGTCTGGCTAGGCCGCTGATTCCCAAACGTCGCGCTCCGCTAAAAATCTCTTCGAACGCGTCAGAGGCTAAGCCCAGTGCGTCGGCGAGTTTTGCTTCGTCGACGTCGCGTTCACGCGCGAACGCCCGCAAGTTCGAACCGAACGTCGGGCCGCCGGCGGTGCCGAGCACGCCATCCCACGCGGATTGATTCGTCGTCATGACTGTAGCGGTTCCGTCCCGACGTAGACCCTCCCGTTTTCGCGGCGCACTTCGTAGCGGTCGATCATTGCGAATTCGCCGAGCGTCATCTTGCCGGTCCGTACGTCAAAGCACCACGCGTGCCATGGGCAAACGATGATCGGGCCTTCCAGCCAGCCGTCAGCGATCGGCGCGCCTTGATGCGGGCAGCTGTTTTCGAGCGCGTAAAGTTCGCCGTCCACGTTAAACAGCGCGATCTCGCGACGCCCGATCGAATAGGCACGAGCGGTACCCGGGGCGATGCGCTCGGCTCCGTTCAACCGCACGAAACCCGAGGCCTCGAGGTCGCTGCGCTCGTGCACGGCTTCAGCCGAAAAGACCGGAGACGAGGCCCCCGTCGACTGAAATCGTTTGACCCGTGACGTATTTTGCAGGATCGCCGCACAGGAACGCGACCATCGGCGCGAACTCGTCGGGCTGCGCGATTCGACCCGCCGGCACTTCCGCGCCGGCTTTCCGAAGTTTCATGTCGTCGTTTCCGTACAGCGAACGCAATCGCGCCGTGTCGATGCGGCCGGTCGCAATGGCATTCACGGTGACGCCGTCGCGCGCGACTTCGATCGAAAGCGTTTTGAGCGCGGAAACGAGTGCCGTGCGAAACGCGTTGGATAAGACAAGCGTACGAATCGGCTGCTTGACCGAACTCGACGTCAGCGCAACGATACGTCCCCAACCGTTCGTTCGCATTGCCGGAATGACCGATTGCGTGAGGCAAAGCAGGCTTCGCAGAACGTCGCGATAGGCCGTATCCCAGTCTGCGATCGATACGTCCGAAAAGCCGCCCGGCTTCGGTCCGCCGCCGTTGGCAACAAGAATTTCAATATCGCCGTAGCTTTCGCGCACCGCAGTTACGAGACGCTCGATCGACGATTCGTCACTGAGGTCCAGCGGAAACGCGCGCGCATCGTCGGCTCCGCAAGTTTTCGCTTCGGAAGCGACCGTTTCGAGCTCGTCCTCGCGCCTGGCGGCGATCGCAAGCCTCACGCCTTCACGTGCAAGCGCGAGCGCACAGGCTTTCCCAATTCCGGAACTGCTTCCGGTAACCAAAGCGACTTTACCGCGAATGCCTAAGTCCATGCGAATCCGTCTTCCTCGAAAGACAAGGGCGCTCCCGGCTTGAAATGCCCGCGCGATGACTGAAGAACAAACGCCTGCAAATCCGATCGTGGAACGCCGCACCGAAATCGTCTTCCCCACCGATGCGAACCACTATGGAACGCTATTCGGCGGAAAAGCGCTCGCGATGATGGACATCGTGGCGTCGATCGCGGCGTTGCGCGCGGGCCGCAAGCCGGTGGTGACCGCATCGATCGATCGAACCGATTTTCGCGCACCGGTGCACGTGGGCGAGTTTGCTGAAACGATCGGGAAGGTGGTGCGCATCGGACGCACGTCGATCACGGTCGAAGTCGAGTTGTGGGCGGAGAATCCGGTTAGCGGCGAACGCACGCTCTCCACCGTGGGGCGCTTCGTCATGGTGGCCGTTGGCCCCGACGGAAAACCGACGCCGATCGCCGATTAACCGCGCAGCCGTTTCTGCAATTCCTCGGCGGGATACGTAATAATTTCCGCCATCGTCGGATGCAAGTGCGGTACCCGTAAAACGTCGTCGACGGTAGACCGAGCGTACAGCAAGGCGAGCGCCTCGTGGATGAGTTCGAGCGCTCCTTCACCGACGATAGTGACACCCAGAATGCGGCCGTCGAGAGCGGCGAGCATCTTCACGAAGCCCTGCGGCCGCTCTTCGGTTTTCGCCCGCCCATGATCGGAAAACGGGTATGTCGCCATCTCGTACCGGATGTTTCGGGCTCGCGCGTCGCGTTCCGACAAACCCGCAACGGCGAGTTCGGGCTCCATGCCGATGCCGTGCGCTTCTTGAAGATCGAAGTCGATCTCCCGGCTTGCGCCCGCAGCATTTTGCGCCGCAACTTGCCCTCCCAGGACGGCCATGTGCACGAGCATGCGCCGGCCGATGACGTCGCCGGCCGCGAAGATTCGCGGATTGCTCGTCTGCATCAGCGCGGATACGGTGATGCCGTCGCCGCAGTAGTCGACGCGCGCTTTTTCCAGATCGAATCCCGCAACGTTCGGCCGGCGGGTCATCGCGATCATCAGCTCCTGCGCTTCGATTTGCTGCGCTCGACCCTCGGCAACGATCGATAGTGCTTTACGCGAGCCCAAACACTCCGCGCGCTCGATCGACACGCCGGTAACGACACGGACGCCGTCGCCCTCTAGGGCGTTGCGCAGCGCGTATGCCACATCTGCGTCTTCTTTGAAAAGCAGCTGCTCGGCTTGCTCGAGAAGCGTGACCTCCACGCCGAGGCGCGCGAAGTACTGCGCAAATTCGCATCCCACCGGTCCCGCTCCGACGACGATCATTGACTTGGGGAGCGGTTCGAGATCGAGCGCCCCGGCCTGCGTGATGTAGCCGCATGCGCTTAGGCCGGGGATGTCCGGCGGCACCGTTTTGGATCCCATAGCCAGCACGAATCGATCGACGTGCAATGCTTTACCGTCAACCGCGAGCATACGATCCGACACAAAGCGCGCGTTGCCCCGAACGAGCGGGTATTGTTCGAGTTCTTGTAGCCGATCTTCGGCAAACTCGCGAACGAGCCGATCCTTGCGTGCCACGATTTTTTCGCCATCGACACGAACGGTGCCCGAATCGATTCCGCACGTATCCGCGTCGCGGACCGTTTGTGCGACATCCGCCGAGTGCAGGAGCGTTTTGGCCGGCATGCACCCTCGCAGGATGCAAAGTCCGGCCAGTTTCCCGCCGGTCTCGACGAGGACGACCGAACGGCCCGCTCGTCGAGCTTCCTGGGCAGCGCTAGATCCCGCGCTTCCGGCGCCAAGTACGCAGAGATCGTATGACGGCTCCATCGCGGCTCCTTACCCAAGAACCGGCCTGACGCACGACACGTTTGCAGCGCTCCATTTGGTTGCGTCTGGGCGTTACCTCTGATATGATGCCTCGGTCGCCGGGATGGACGCGGCCGCAGGAGCGGTGCGCCTGTACCCGATGCGAGCCCATCCTTGAACGAGGAGTTTTCCTTACCCATGCCTTTGCTGAAAGAACAGAAGTCCGAGATCGCCGCCAAATACGGGCGCTCTGCGGGCGACACCGGCTCAGCCGACGTGCAAGTCGCCGTGCTGACCGCATCGATCAACATGCTTACCGA
>JALYTZ010000050.1 GCA_030854025.1 Vulcanimicrobiota bacterium | reverse complement strand
GGACGCCCACTTCGACGTAAACGGCGGCATGATTCTCTCGAACGCGGTCATGTTTTTCATCATCGTAACGACGGCGCTTACGCTCAACGCGCATCACTTGACGAACATTGCCACGGCGCAGCAGGCAGCGGTCGCACTGGAGCCGTTCGCCGGGAAGTTCGCCGCACTGCTTTTCATGCTCGGAATGGTGGGCACCGGTCTGCTGGCGATTCCTTCGCTGGCCGGCTCGTCGGCGTACTTGGTTGCCGACGTTTTCGCCTTTCGCGGCGCCACCGGTTTCAACGTGCAAGCCAATAAGGCGCCGCGGTTTTACGCCGTCGTCGGCCTCGGCATACTGCTCGGCGTCGGCATGACGCTTTTCCACGTCGATTCGATAAAAACGCTGTACTACTCGGCGGTGCTCAACGGTTTGGTCGCCGTGCCGATCGTATTCGTCCTCATTCGCATTGCCAACAATCGCGAAATCATGGGCAAGTGGGTCAACTCGCTGCTCGCAAATATATGGGCGTGGCTCTGCTTCGTTTTCATGGCCGCCGTGGCCGTGGCGATTTTCGTTCCATAGCCGCCTTAGCCGGCCCGATTAAAAAGCGAACGATCGGCGTCGCAATGAGCGCGCCGATCGCCGGGCCGACGACGTACACCCTTCCCAGGCGCAAACCGCGGGAGGTGACGTCGTTGCTTGCCGGCATGAAGTAAGCATTCCCTTATTCGGCGAATTTCGAACGGGTGGACGTCTGCGCGGTTATTTTCGATCGTGACGGTACGATTGTTGTCGACGAACCGTACAATGGCAATCCGGAGCTGGTGAAGCCGATTGCGCACGCTCGCGAAGCCGTTGCGCAGTTGCGTGCCGCGGGCATCCCTCTCGCGGTGGTTTCAAATCAAAGCGGGATCGGGCGCGGCTTGATCGACGCCGAGCAAGTCGACGCCGTGAATCGACGCATCGACGACTTGATCGGCCCGTTTGACGTGTGGCTCTACTGCCCGCACGCACCTGAGGACGGCTGCGACTGCCGGAAGCCCAAACCGAAGCTGATCTTGGACGCCGCGCGCATGCTAGGTGTCCATCCGAGCTGTTGCGTGGTCCTCGGCGATAAGGAAAGTGACTTGGAAGCCGCGCGCGCTGCCGGAGCGACCGGCATAAAAATAAACGGCGTCCGCGGTTTGCGGGACGCCGTCCACGAAATTCTCGGCGCGCGACGCTTAGGGTTCCTTAGCGGCGGGCGCCCCAATAGCTGATGTCGGCGCTGTTTGGATGCGGATAACGCGTCGAGACGACGGCTAGCACGGCGCGCGGCAGATGGACGACGCTTTGAACGTGCTTCCACGCGCGCATCACTTTGACGACGTAGCGCTGCGTTTCGGCGTATGGGGGCACCCCGCCGAATCGCGCCACGGCGTGCGGACCGGCATTATACGCGGCGAACGCTAACTGATAGCGATTGTCGTGGTATTGATACTTCGCGATAAGGCCGCTCAAATAACGCGCGGCTCCGTAGAGGTTGTCCGATGCGTTGCGCGGATCGACGCCCAGCCGTCCGGCCGTTCCGGGCATGAGTTGGCCCAAACCGATCGCGCCGACGCGGGAGCGAGCGTGCGTATGCCACGACGACTCCACCGAAACGAGCGCGACGATCAAATTCGCGTCGACTTTCCAGCGGTTGGCGTTGGCGAGAACGTGGCGCGCCAAATCGCGGCTCTGCCACACCGGCAATTGCGGATTGAACTTGCGTAAGACGCTGGCATACACTTTTACGGCAACCGGCCCCGTCGACGCGTGCGCCGCTGCGGCTGCTGCCGGCACGGCTGACGCGGGCGAGAAGACGGTCCAAAAAACGAGCCCGAGCCCCGTTATAAACGGAACGAGGAGTCTACGCATATTCCTCCATTTCGGCGAGTCGGTCGGGTAGTATTAGCGCTGGGTTACGCGGGCGCGCCGAACCGCCCCTGCCCGGGATTACCCGGCTCGCACGCGAAATTGCGATCCGTGAGCCGTTCAGGGATGACTCCGCGACAGCGCCGCGCCTGGGGCATCGGGTTAGTTGCTTTTTTCATTATACTGTGCGGAATGATCGCCTGGAGCCAGTGGTACGCCGTGCACCACAACGTGCCGCTGTACGAAAGCCGCAACGCGGCCGGACGATAAGTCGAGCTTGGATTTGCGCAACACTGCCGCGGTGTTCGTCGGCGGCGGCTTGGGCTCGGTGCTGAGATATGCGCTTACGCTCATCATTGCCCAGCGGCTCGGACCCGGGTTTCCTTGGTGGACCTTCGCAATTAATGTTAGCGGCAGTCTGGTCATCGGCATCGTCGCCGAGTTGTACGTGACGCGCGCGTTCGGCATGAGCGAGGTCGTGCGCACGTTTCTTGCCATCGGCGTCCTCGGCGGCTATACGACGTTTTCGAGCTTCTCGCTCGAGACGCTGAATCTGTTTCGCGAAGGGGCGCCGTGGCTGGCCGTGGCGTACCCGATTGCAAGCATCGTTCTGGGCGCTGGTGCGGCACTGCTTGGCGTAGCGCTTGCGCGCGCCTTTTGAGCGAAATTTGATAGCGTCGAAAAGGAAAGCGCCCAACCGTTCGAGGACCCCGGCTTCGTAGGAGGTCCATCCGTGATTGTACGTCTTTTTTCTGCCGCTTTTTTTATGCTGTTTACCGTTGCCGTGCCGCTCGGCGCGCGCGCGCAACAAGCTACGCCAAGTCCGCTTCCAAGCAGTGCGCCGGCGAAGCCGCAGCTTCGCGCACCGAATCCAACCCCGAGCCCATCGCCCACGCCGACGCCGGGCCCCGCTTTCGGAAACGCGCAGTGGCGCGAAATCGGGCCGGCCACCGCGGGGGGGCGCGTCGCCAGCGTGGCGGGTTCGGCCACCGATCCGAATCTCTACTACGTCGGAACCGCGGGCGGCGGCGTTTGGAAATCGGCCAACGGCGGACAGACCTGGGACGCCGTGTTCGCCGACCAAAAGTGGGCCTCGATCGGCGACGTAACCATCGACCCGAACAACAATGACGTTGTCTGGGTCGGCACCGGCGAAACCAACCCGCGCCAAAACGTTAGCTACGGCGGCGGCATTTACAAGTCCACCGACGCCGGCAAGACCTGGAAGCTCATGGGGCTGGAACCCACGCGCCAGATCTCGCGCATTCTGGTGGACCCGCGTAATTCAAATCACATCATCGTCGGCGCGCTCGGCGATATTTTCGCCGACAGCACCGATCGCGGCGTCTACGTTTCAGAAGACGGCGGAAAAACGTGGAGCAAGACGCTCTATATCTCGCCGGTCAGCGGCGTCTCCGATATGGCCATGGACGTGAAGCACCCGAACGTCGTCTACGCCGGCATGTGGCACTTCCGCCGCCAGCCCTGGACCTTTACCAGCGGCGGTGAAGACGACGGCATCTATAAATCCACCGACGGCGGAAAGAGCTGGAATAAGCTGACCGGGAACGGTCTGCCGACCGGCGTCACCGGCCGCATCGGATTGGCGGTCGCTCCGAGCGACGGCAATCGCGTGTACGCGCTGATCGAATCGAGCCAAGGCATCCTGTGGCGCAGCGACGATGCGGGCGGTAAGTGGACGATGGTAAGCAACGATACGCTGGTCGATCAACGGCCGTTCTACTTCACGCACATCGAAGTCGATCCGAAAAATCCCGACCGCGTCTACGCCGTGTCCGAAATGCTCGCGCTTTCGACCGACGGTGGGAAAAAGTTTAAAGAAATCGCGCATCCGGTGCACGTGGACTACCATGCGATTTGGATCGCGCCGAACGATCCCGGCCGCATCATCGTCGGCGAAGATGGCGGGTACGCGCTGACCGTCGACAAAGGCGAGCACTGGTTCTTTTCGATGAACCTGCCGATCGCCCAAATTTATCGCGTCGGCCTTTCGACCCACGAGAACCCGTACAACTTATGCGTCGGTCTGCAAGATAACAATGCGTGGTGCGGACCGTCGAACTCGCTCGACGGATCGGGCATTCTGAACAAGCACTGGATTTCAGTCAACGGCGGCGACGGCGAATGGGCCGTACCCGATCCATCGGACAACAATTGGATCTGGAGTGACTCCGAAAACGGCGCCCTCATCGTCTACAACAAGGTCACGCAAGACTCGATCTACGCGCAGCCGTACCTTCAAACCGCGATCGAGAGTTTCGATCAGCGGAAAGCGAAGTATCGGTTCAATTGGGAATCGCCGATCGCGTTTGCACCGTGGAACGGACATGTCGGCTGGTTCGGCGCCGACGCGCTCTTTCAGACGACCGATCGCGGGCGCCACTGGACGTCAATCAGTCCCGATCTCACCCGCAACATCAAGGCGCATCAAGCACCCTCGGGGGGGCCGATTACGAACGACGTTTCGGGCGCCGAATACTCCGACAACATCCTCTATATCGAAGGCTCGCAGAAACGCCGCGGCGAGATTTGGGTTGGCACCGACGACGGTTTGGTCCAGATGACGCGCGATGGCGGCAAGCACTGGAGCAACGTCACGCCGCCGGGTGCGCCGACGTACGGTCGCGTCGAAACGGTCGCACCCTCGCCCCTTGTCGATGGCACGGCATATGCGACGTTCGACGCGCACAAGTCCGGCGATATCAAGCCGTATATGTACGTGACGCATGATTTCGGCAAGCACTGGACTTCGAGCGTGAACGGCATTCCCGCAACCGAATACGTGCGCACCGTTCGCCCCGACATCCATAACAAGAACCTGCTCTATGCCGGAACCGAACTGGGTATCTACATATCCTACGACGACGGCAAGAAGTGGGAGAGCTTCAAGAACAACATGCCGACCGTATCGGTTCATGATATCCGCATGCAGCCGGTCTTCGACGACCTCGTGGTCGCGACGCACGGCCGCTCGGTTTACATTATGGACGACATGCGTTCGATTCAGCAGCTACCCGCCGCGATCGCGCGCGGAACGATGCTCTTTGCGCCGCGCGTTGCTTACCAATACTCGCAGCATAGCAATGACGAAGGCACGTACACCGACTATACCGGCGCGAACCCGCCGACCGGCGTCATCGTGACGTTCTATCAAAAAGCGGCTGCAAAAAAGGCGCCGAAGCTCGAATTCATGGATGCTTCCGGTCACGTGGTGCGCACGGTACAAGGCACCCACAAAGTCGCCGGTAAGGATAAGCCCTACATCACCAACAAAGTCGGGCTCAACACGTACGTGTGGGATTTCCAAACCGACGGACCGGTCAAGTGGACGGGGGCCGCTAAGGAACGCTATCAGGGTCCAAACGAAGGCCCTGGGGTCGTGCCAGGAAAGTACTCCGTTCGTTTGACACTCGACGGGCGCGCGTCCTCGCAGCCGATCGCGATCGAGCCGGATCCGCGTTCGCAATTTACGCCGGCGGAATACGCTCAGAGTTACGCGTTCGGCAAGAAGTGGTTCCACTCGTACTCAGTCGTGGACACGATGCTCAACGGTCTGGACAGCGTAAAGAAACAGCTCGATGCCAACGCCGATGCGGCGAAAAAGAAAAATGCATCCGGCGCAACGAGCGCAATCGACGCAGCGCTTAAAACGCACGACGCGCTGTTCTCGACTCTGACGGCTGACTACCATAACGACGAAGACTCAATTCAGCGTCCCGGCAAGTTGCGCGAGGACATTCAGGGCCTCGGCTATGCGGGCGGCGGATTGATCACGCCGGCGGTCGCGAGTCTGGGCGCTCGAATCGACGTCGAGTACAAGGCTGCCGTCGCGCAGTACAACGACTACGTCAAATCGCTCGCTGCACTGGATGGCACGCTCAAGGGCGCCGGTCTCAAGCCGCTGACCGGCATCCACGCCGTCAATCCGTGAGGCGCCTCGCCGTCGCGTTCGTACCATTGCTGCTCGCAGCGCTCGCCGGTCCGCCGGCGTCCGCTGCAGGCAGCGTGGCATACAGCCGGCTCCAGTGGCGGTCCATCGGACCCGCCGTCGCGGGTGGCCGCGTTTCATCGGTTGCGGGCACCGCCGCGGATCCAAAGCTCTACTACATCGGCTCCGCGGGCGGCGGCGTTTGGAAGAGCGTAAACGGCGCCGCGACCTGGACCCCGGTCTTTGAAAAACAAGACGTTTCTGCAATCGGAGCCGTAACGATCGACCCGACCAACGAAAACGTCGTGTGGGTGGGAACGGGAGAAGCAAATCCGCGTAACGACGTGACGTACGGCGACGGCGTCTACAAGTCAACCGACGGCGGCAAGACGTGGACAAACGCCGGGCTGCAGGCAACGCGTCATATCTCGCGCATCCTCGTCGATCCGAAGAACCCGAACCACGTCATTGTCGGCGCGCTCGGCGACGTATTTAAAGACTCCACCGATCGCGGCGTGTACGTCACCGACGACGGCGGAAAAACGTGGCGTAAAACGCTCTACGTCGGGCCGCAAAGCGGAGCCTCCGAGATGGCGATGGATCCGAACGATTCACGCATCGTCTACGCGGGCATCTGGCAATTCCGCCGCGAGCCGTGGACGTTTCACTCGGGCGGCGCACAGGACGGTCTCTACAAATCGACCGACGGCGGCGCCACTTGGATGAAACTCACGGGACACGGGTTGCCCGCGGGCACAACCGGTCGCATCGCCGTCGCGATTGCGCCGAGCGACAGTAATCGCGTGTACGCCATCATCGAAGCCAAAGGCGGCATTCTATGGCGCAGCGACGACGCCGGCGCCAACTGGAAGATGATAAGCGACGATACGCTCGTCGATCAGCGTCCGTTCTATTTTACGCATCTCAACATCGACCCGAAAAATCCCGACCACGTCTATGCGGTTTCGGAAATGCTCGCCGAGAGCAAAGACGGCGGCCATACGTTCAAGGAAACCGCGAAGAGCGTTCACGTCGACTACCACGCGATGTGGATCGCGCCCAACGATCCCGATCGGATGATGACCGGCGAAGACGGCGGGTACGCGCTTACGCTGGACGGCGGAAAAAACTGGTCGTTTTCGCGCAACATTCCAATCGGCGAAGTGTACCACACGGCCGCGTCGACCGAGAATCCATATTGGGTGTGTGCGCCGCTGCAAGACAACAACGGGTTCTGCGGGCCATCCAACTCGCAAGACCCCGACGGCATCAAAGACGAGCACTGGCTGCGCGTCATCGGCGGGGACGGAATGTGGGCCGTTCCCGACCCATCGGATCCAAAAACGATCATCACCGATTTGCAGGATGGACGCGTCGCGCAATTCAGCAAAACGACGCGCCAAAACCGATTCATCGCGCCGTACTACGACTTCAATCGTGATGATTTCACGCTGTACCAACGTAAATACCGGTTCAATTGGGACTCGCCGATCGGCTTCGCGCCGTGGAACGGTCACGTGCTCTGGTACGGCGGCGATGTCGTATTTCAATCGTTGGACAAGGGCATTCACTGGAAAGCGATCAGCCCCGATCTCACGCGCAATGTCAAATCGCATCAGCAGCCCGCGGGCGGGCCGCTCGCCATCGACGTTTCCGGAGCCGAATATTCGGACACGATTCTCGACATCGAAGGTTCGCCGGCGCGTCGCAACGAGATTTGGGTCGGCACCGACGACGGAGTCGTGCAGATGACGCTCGACGACGGCGCGCATTGGAAGAACGTTTCACCGAAGAACGTCGGCCCGTTCGGCCGCATCGAAACCGTTGCGCCCTCCCCGCTCGATCCCGCGACGGCGTACGCGAACGTCGACCGTCATCGCTCCGGCGATTACGCGCCGTACCTTTTCGCCACGCACGATTACGGCAACACCTGGACGAAAATTGTAAACGGTTTCCCGGGCGATCAGTGGGTGCGCACGGTCCGGCCGGACATTCACAATCGCAGCCTGCTTTTTGCCGGAACCGAAAACGGCATGTGGATTTCGTACGACGCCGGCGCGCACTGGGCGAATTTCAAAAACAACCTGCCGACGGTTTCCGTACGCGACATCCGCTATGCGCCCAAATTCGACGATCTGATCGTCGCCACGCACGGTCGCGCACTCTGGATCATGGACGACGTCGCATCGCTTCAAGGGCTGCCGCAAGCTGAAAGAACGGGTAGTGCGCTATTTCCGGTACGCACGGCATACGAGTATCTCTATCACAGCGAAGACGAAGGGCCGTACACGCGCTTCACCGGCAAGAACCCGCCTGCCGGCGCCGTGATCGATTTCTACCAATCGGCACCATCCGCCCAGCCGCCGGAAATCGACATTCTCGATTCGCACGGAGCCGTAGTCCGTCACATTCGCGCGGTCGCAACTCCAAAGCCGGCAGCCGGCGACGACGACGCGTCCGACAAAGCGACGGACGTTTCGAATCGCGCGGGCATCAATCGCGTTGTGTGGGATTTTCGCGAAGACGGCGTGGCGCAGTGGATGGGCGCAGCGCGCCCGCAGTATCGCGGTCCGAAATACGGCGTGACCGTGCTTCCGGGCGACTACACCGCGCGCATGACGCTTACGCGGCGGACCTACACGCAGCACTTTTCGGTGAAGGCCGACCCCAAGCTGCCGTACTCGCGGGCGCAGCAAGTGCAAGCGAACGTATTCGCAAAAAAGTACCTACACGTATCGGGACAGATCAATACGGTCCTGAACCATCTGGACGCGCAGCGAAAAGCGCTGCAGGGCGTTTCGGGCAATGCCGCCGCAGCGGGCGAAGTTGCATCAGCGACAAAACAGCTCGACGCGTTGTTTAACGAGTTTACGGCGAATTATCACAATGACGAAGACTCGATTCAACGTCCGGGAAAATTGCGCGAGGACCTCCCGCGCGGCGGTTACGGCGCGCCCACGCCGCCCACGCCGTCCGTATTGGAATACGCGCGTCGGTTCGATGCCGAGTATGCAGCGGCGATCGCGCGGTATAACGCCTACGTAACCGGCACGCTCGTTCCGCTGGGTCGCCGGCTGGGCACGTCGATCGCCGGAGCCCAAACCGTTTCGAAGTAGCGCGGTACTTTCGGCCCATTGCAAGGCACCGGGGAAATACTCCCGGTGCCTTTGTCGTTTGACAGCGTAGACAATGATGTATACCATCGTAACGCACCCATGATTATGAAGAGTGTTCTCGAGGAGCAGCGGCAAACGGCGCCCGCGGTTATTGCCGAACGTATTCGCGAAGCAATCGTTCGCGGACAGTTGCGTCCGGGCCAGCCGCTGCGTCAGGCGGAAATTGCGGAACGTTTCGGCGTGAGTCGCATTCCGGTGCGCGAAGCGCTCAGCCAGCTCGAAGGCGAAGGCTGGGTAAGTTCGATCCCGCATCGCGGTGTCGTTGTTACCGAACTCAACGCCGAAGACGTGCGCGATCTTTCGGACATTCGCATCGAATTGGAAACGCTCGCGTTGCGCCTAGCCGTGCCCAACATGAGTGAAGTGACGCTCGAACGCGCCGAAGCCATTTTGGATGAGATCGATGCGGAGCCGACGATCGATGCGTGGGCCGACTACAATCTCACGTTTCATTGCACGCTGTACGAAGCGGCGAACCGCCCGCGACTCCTGACGATGATCAAGAATACGCACCGGCTTACGAGCCGCTACCTGCTCGTGCACGTGGCCGTTCTCAATTACCGCGAACGCGGACAAGACGAGCATCGCCGGCTGCTGGCAGCATGTCGCGAGGGGAACATCGAACAGGCCGACGCCGTTCTGCGTGCGCACATCGGGGCATCCGCAGATATGCTCGAGGCCTACTTGCGTCAGCGCGCTAGAGCGACCGGCTGGTGAGCCAAACCTCCGGCGCGGACGTCATCGTCGTCGGAGGTGGCATCGTTGGAGCCGCGTGTCTGTACTACCTCGCGCTTGCGGGGTTGAAGGCCGTGCTCGTCGATCGCGGCAGCATCGCGGGAGGCACCAGCGGATTCGGTGACGGCCACATCCGCCTAAGCGATAAATGCGCGGGTCCCGAACTGGAGCTTGCAAAAGCCGGCGCCGCGCTCTGGCACGACTTGGCGGCGGACGTCGGCGATTTCGAACACGAAAAAAAAGGCGCCATGCTCGTTTCAACCGACGAACGCGGATTGCGCGCGCTCGTCGAGCGCGCTTCGCACCTTGCAACTGCCGGCGTGCGAACGCACGTGTTGGGGCGTTCGCAGGCGCTATCGATCGAACCGAACTTGACGCCGAACGTCAACGGCGCGCTGGTCATTGCCGACGACGCCTACGTGGAGCCGGTGACGGCATGCCGCGCGCTCGTCGGCGCGGCCGAACGCAACGGCGCTCGGACGTTGTGGAAAACTCCCGTGCGCGGCATACAGCGCGATGCGAACGGCGCGGCGTGCGGCGTACTCACGGCGTTCGGCGCGATTTCGGCACCGGCCGTTATTCTTGCGTGCGGCGTAGGGACGCCCGCGTTAGGCGACACCCTCGGAATCCCGTTACCCATTCTGCCGTGCAAAGGACATGTGGTCGTCAGCGAACCGTTACCGCATGTGGTCGAGCGCACCGTATACGATGCCCAGCTGACCTCGCTCGTGCACCAAGCGAGAAACGGCACGCTGATGCTGGGCAGTTCGTTCGAATTCAAAGGGTTGGATGCGACGATCGACACGCAGATGGTTGCAGAAATCGCGCGCGGCGGTGCTCGGCTTTTCCCGCGACTGGCGCTCGCGAATGGAATACGGGCCTATGCCGGGTTTCGCCCGTGCGCGCCCGACGGACTGCCGCTCGTCGGTCCACTGCACGACGTTCCCGGCGTATTCGTAAACGCGGGCCACGGAGACGCAGGCGTGGGCATCGGCCCGATCTCGGCGCAAAAACTTGTCGACCTCATTATCGGCAAGCCGATCCACGAGCAGCTTGCAGCTTTCGATCCGAACCGGTTCGTAACGGCCGGTGCGGCTACGTAAAGAGCCGTTTGAGAAACGCTTCGTGCTTGAACGATGCGCTCGCGCCGAAACGGACGATCTGCAATTCGAGCGACGGAGCGACGTAGAGCGCCTGACCGCCGGCGCCGCTCGCATACACGAGGTCGCGCGGCACGTTCGGCGGTGCGAGCCACCAGGCTAATCCATAGCGCGGATTTGCCTGCGAGCCGATAAAACACGGCGCGAGTGTAACGGCGTTTCGCGCAACGTACTCGCCGTATCTCAGCCACGCTTTTGCGGTAAGAAACGCGCCCGTCGGCAGCGGCTGCGAACCGTCTTTGAGAAAACGCCAGGATGCCACTGCGACCCCGTTCGGCTCGAGAATGCGTTCGCGCAGATATGCGTGCGGCGTGAGCCCGCGTTCGCGAAGTTTGTGCGCCAGCACGGCACCGAAGACTTGCAGTGGGATGCCGCCGTAGGTAAACGTCGAGCCCGGCTCGTGCTTCAGCTCGGTTTCGAGTGCTTTTTCATAGGTCGGAACGGCATTGCCAAGGCCCCCGAAACCGATGCCGCTCGTGAGCTGGAGCAAGTGCCGCAGCGTGACCGCACGTTTGCGTGGATCGTTCGTCCACTGCGTAAACGTCCGGCTCACGGGCTCGTCGAGCGTCAGCAGACCGTCGCTCTGTGCGGCCAGCGCTGCAACACCCCAGAACGCCTTCGTGCCGCTGTAGAGCGCATGCGGCGTGTTCGCGTCGAATGACGGCGCGTAGGATTCGTGGACGACCTTCCCGCCGCGAACCATTAGCAGGGCGCTCGGTTTGTGGCGCTGCGCGTACGCGGCCGCCGCATCGACCGAAAGTTGCATCGCCGGCCCTTCGTCGCGAAATGGGTATATACAGCCACGTGAGTCGCGCTTTTGTCAAAGAGGATGACGGCGCGGAACAGCCCATGGCTCTTCCGCAGACCGGATACCCCAATTACGTCACGGTCGCCGGACTCGCGCAGTTGCGCGAGCGGCTGGATGCT
Source organism: Vulcanimicrobiota bacterium (assembly GCA_030854025.1). Taxonomy (GTDB): domain Bacteria; phylum Vulcanimicrobiota; class Vulcanimicrobiia; order Vulcanimicrobiales; family Vulcanimicrobiaceae; genus JALYTZ01. The sequence goes on along the minus strand of JALYTZ010000050.1, from coordinate 332 downwards.
GCGCGCGCCTCCGGCAGCGAGCGGGAGATCGAGCATTGGGGGTCGCGCGTTGACTCGGCCATCGTCGTTCCGCTCGAAGCGGCATCGACGAAGACGGTAAAGTTCGGGGCAACCGTCACCATCGAAAGCCCGGATCGAACGCAGCGTACGTACGCGATCGTGGGCGAAGACGAGGCCGACCCGCTACGCGGTACCATCAGCTGGATTTCGCCGCTTGGTCAGGCGCTCATCGATTCGCGCGTCGGCAAGCGCGTGCTGTGGAAACGGCCGGCCGGAGATTTGGCAGTACGAATTCTTGCGATCGAGTACCGCTGAGATGACCGATTTCGATG
>JALYTZ010000022.1 GCA_030854025.1 Vulcanimicrobiota bacterium | reverse complement strand
GGCGATGGATGCTCCGGTCGTCGTTGCCAAGGGCGCAGACCTCATGGCTAAACGAATTCGTCAGATGGCCGAAGAACACGGTGTGCCGATAATGGAGAACCCGCCGCTCGCGCGTACCCTCTATGCCAAGGTCGAAATCGATCAGGCAATCCCCCCAAACATGTATGCCGCGGTCGCCCAAGTTATTGCCTTCGTCTTCAAGCTCAAACGAAAGACGATCGCCTGATGGCAGCTGTGCCGGCACAGCCGCCGGCGGCAGGTCTGATGGGAAAAGTGGCGGCCACGGCTCCTGTGTGGGTGGCCGGCGCTTCGGTCATGCTCATCATTCTGATGATCGTACCGATCCCTCCCGAACTGCTCGACCTGTTTCTTTCGCTCAACATCATGGTCGCGCTGCTCATTATCGGCACGAGTCTGTATGCCGAGAACGCGCTTTCGTTTAGCGTCTTTCCGACGCTGCTACTCATCGTTACGCTGTTCCGGCTCTCGCTGAACGTAACGGCGACGCGCGCGATTCTGCTGCACGGGTACGCAGGTCAAGTCATCGACTTTTTCGGCAACGTCGTAGTCGGCAGCAACTACGCAGTCGGATTCGTGATTTTTCTAATCCTCATCGTCATTCAATTCGTGGTCATCACCAACGGCGCGGGCCGCGTTGCCGAAGTGGCCGCGCGATTTACGCTTGATGCAATGCCGGGCAAACAGCTCGCCATCGATGCGGACTTGAATGCCGGACTGATAACCGAAGCGGATGCGCGTCAGCGCCGCAAAGACATCCAGCGATCCGCCGACTTCTACGGCGCAATGGACGGCGCGAGCAAGTTCGTTCGCGGCGATGCGGTGGCAGCGCTCATCATCGTTGCGATCAATACGTTCGGCGGGTTTATCGTCGGCGTTTTTCAGCAGCACATGCAGATCGTGCAAGCGCTGCAGCACTTCACGCTGCTCACGGTGGGCGAAGGCATCGTCACGCAGGTTCCGGCGCTGCTTATCTCGACCGCGACGGGCATCATCGTTACGCGCGCGGCATCTGAATCGAATTTCGGTGCCGACCTCACCAAGCAGCTCGCGGGCCAGCCCACGGCGATTCTGATCGCGGCAATCATGACGGCGATATTCGGGTTCGCGGGCCTTGCGCGAATGTTCATGCTGCCCATCTCCGCGCTGCTGTTTTACTACTACTTCCGGCGCCGGCGCACCGCGGGTCAGAGCGCTCAAGGCTCGCTCGCCGTCAGCGCGACACCTGCCGGAACTGCCATTGCCGGCACTGGGCCCGCTGCAATAAAAGGCGCGGCCGAGAGCGTCGTCCCGCTGCTCTCGTACGACCCGATGGAGCTGGAAATTGGATTCGGTTTGATTCCGCTCGTCGACGTTTCGCAAGGCGGCGATCTGCTGGAACGAATCACGCTGATTCGCCGCCACGCCGCTCGCGATTTAGGCATCGTCGTGCCGCCGATCCGCGTCCGCGACAACTTGCAGCTGCGCCCGAGCAGCTACGTCGTGAAGATCTACGGGCTCGAAGTGGCAAGCGCCGAGGTCATGGTAAGCCGGCTGCTCGCAATGAATCCGGGAACGGCGACCGGTCCGATCGACGGCATCGCCACGACCGAACCGGCGTTCAATCTGCCCGCGCTGTGGGTGCCCGAGTCGGCTCGCGGAGAGGCGGAGATGGCCGGGTACACCGTTATCGATCCGACCAGCGTCATCGCAACCCACCTCACCGAAATCATCAAAGCGCACGCGCCGGATTTGCTCGGCCGCCAAGAAGCTTCAGCGCTGCTCGATAACGTGAAAACGCATTATCCGGTCGTGGTGGACGAGCTGGTACCCAATCTCCTGACCGTCGGCGAAATCCAGCGCGTTTTGCAGAACCTGCTGCGCGAACGGATTCCCATTCGCAATCTGCTGCTGATTCTCGAGTCGCTCGCCGACGCCGCCCGCGCGAGCAAAGACGTCGACTTTCTCACCGAGCGCGTACGCGGCGCGCTGGCGCGTCACATCTGCGCGGAGTATGCCGAAGAAGGACTGCTTTCGGTCATTACCGTGGATCCGCGACTCGAATCGCTGCTCGCCGAAGCGGTCCGCCATGGCGAAGACGCGTACGCGCTGCTCGATCCGAATACCGTCGCGAAGATCTATTCGTCGCTGACGCGTCAGATGGGCGCAGCGCAGACGGCGGGTCTGCACCCGATCGTTCTGGCGTCGCCGTCGGTACGTTTAGCGCTCAAACGTCTCACGGAACGCGCGGCTCCCCAACTGGTCGTGCTCTCGTATTCCGAAATCGCGCCCGGTCTGCGAGTCGAATCGATCGGGCAGATCTCCACCACCGAGGAGGTCGGCGAAGCAATGGAACCTTCGCTGACGTGATCTTTCGCAAAATTTTTGGAAGCGCTCCAAAAAAAACGATCGATACCGACCGGCTGCCGCGGCTTCGTGATTTCGTCGACGTCGCGGTCATGGGCCGCCCGGTCGAATCGGTCTCGGTAGAATCCATCGACGATACGGAAATCTGCACCGGAGCGCTGCCCGCCGGCCCCGGCGAACCCGCGATGTTCGTGTATGCGACGCCTTCGGGACGCTTTCGATTCGCCACAAAGGTGCTCTCGACGCAGGGCGGCATCGTCCGATTCAAATTGCCGGCTTCCATCGAGGAAGTCGCCGGTTCGCAGAAGCGGTCGGCGCGCATGCATACGCTGGTCCCCACCCAGTGGCGATTCGCTCCCGGGCGCAAAGGGGTTGGCGAATTTCTGAAAGGCAGCGTACGGGATATCGGTCTGGGCGGCTGCGCGCTGATCGTCGAGCGGCAATTCAAGCTCGGTCAGCTGCTCGAAGTCAAGCTTCCGCTCCAGCCGGGGGCGCCGCCGCTGCAAGTACTCGCCGAGGTTACCCGTTCCGAGCAGATTCCGACCTCGGGCAAGTTTTCGCACGGTCTGCGCCTGCTCGAAACCACGTCCGCGCAAGAGCGCGCCATCGAATATTTCATGAACCGCAAGCAGTCCGAACTGCGAGCCCGCGGCCTGGCGTAGGCCATACGGCCGCCGCCGTGTATCTCAAGTGCGGCGCCGATTCTACCGAATAGAGCTAGTGAACGGCGCGCGTCTCTAGATGAAGCGTCTATTAAAGGAGTTATGCAGTGAGCAAGCGTGTTCTCATCGTCGACGACGCGGTCGTCATGCGAATGATGATCAAAGGCATCCTGAGCAAGAACGGCTTCGACGTCATTGGTGAAGCGCAAAACGGCGCCGAAGCGGTCGACAAGTACAAGTCGCTTTCGCCGGATCTGGTAACCATGGACATGGTCATGCCCGAAATGGACGGCATAACGGCCGTGCGGCAAATCATCGGCCATGATCCGGAAGCGCGGATCATCATGTGCACCTCGATGGGCCAGCAAGCACTGGTCGTCGAGGCAATTCAGGCCGGTGCGAAATCGTTTATCACCAAGCCGTTCCAGCCGCCGAAAATCTTGGAAACCATCGCGAAGGTGCTGGCATGACCGCAGGTGCCCTGGCACTCACCGAGCTGCAAAAAGACGCGCTAAAAGAAGTCGGTAATATTGGCGCGGGCCACGCCGCAACCGCGCTCTCACAACTGCTCAACTCCAAGATCAACCTCAGCGAACCGCGCATCGACGTGGTCAAGTTTCGCGATTTGGCATCGCGCGTGGGACATGCGAACCGTACCGTGGCCGCACTGCACATGTACGTGCGCGGTGAAACGCCAGGCCAAATGGTCGTGCTCTTCGATCGCGAGCAGGCCCTGGACTTCGTCGGAACGTTTCTGAAGCGCGTCATCGGCGACATTCAGATCTTCGATTCGATCGCGGATTCGACGCTCAAAGAGATCGGAAACATTCTGGCCGGTTCGTATCTGACGGCGATCATCAACCTCACCGGACACAGCGTTCTTCCGTCGGTGCCTACGCTCTCGTACGGGACGGTTCAGGCGGCCTTTCGTTCGCTGATGTCGATCGTGCCCGATCAGGACGTGTTTCTCATCGAAAGCTCGTTTCTCGACAACGAACGGGTGGTGGCCGGTCAATTCATTTTCATCCCGGAAACGGGCTCGCTCGGACCGCTGCTTTCGGTCTTCGGCGTCGAGTAATGGACTTGGCGCCGCGTGGCTGACGAGGTCTTCGAGCGTTCGGAATTTATCGCGTATTTTCGCGATGAAACCGACGAACTGCTGCAGCAGATCGACTCCGACTTGCTGCAGTTGGAAAATTTCGTCGCCTCGGGGCATGCCGACGCGGAGATCGTCAACTCGCTCTTCCGCGCACTGCACACGGTTAAAGGCAGCGCCGGCATGCTGCAATTCGGCGACGTGCAAATGCTTGCGCACAAGCTGGAAAATTTGTGCGATCTGCTGCGCAAAGAACGCATGCCGCTCTCCGAGGGCTGCGTCGATATTTTATTCGGCGGTCGCGATTTTCTAACCGGCCTGGTCCGTCAAGCAATCGACGGCGACGACGTGCCGGCCGGCTTGAGCGCATATACCGCGCGCCTCGATCGATTCGTTTCAGTATACGAGGAAACGTCGGCGGTCATCGACGGCGAGGTACCGAGCGAGGAAAGTGGCCAGAACGCCGACGCCTTTGAAGCCGAAATAGCCCGCATGCTCGCGCAGGCGACGCTGCCCGCTGTCGAACCGATCGCAGAGGAACCGGCGGTCGTTGCGGCTTCTGAGGCGGTTGCGGCTAAGCCCGCGAAAGAGCGTGAAAAGCGCGCGGCTGCGCATCAAACGATCCGCGTGGACATCGAGCGCCTCGATTCACTTCTGAATTTGGTCGGCGAACTGGTGATCAATCGGACGCGCATTTCGGACATCGCGGGCACGCTCGAGCGAACGCTGGGCAAAGGCGGCGCAGACGCCGGCGACGGAGGGCAGCAAATCGCGCCGCTCGCCAAAGACCTGATCGACAGTTCTGCTTTGCTGGCCCGCACGACCAACGACATCCAAGAATCGATCATGAAAGTGCGAATGGTTCCGATCGGTCAGGTGTTCGATCGGTTTCCTCGTTTGGTTCGCGACGTCGCCAAGGCGCGCGGCAAAGAAGTGCGGCTCGAAATTTCGGGAGCGGAAACCGATCTCGACAAAACGATCGTCGACGAGGTGGGCGAACCGCTCATGCACTTGCTGCGCAACTGCGTGGATCACGGCATCGAAAGCCCCGACAACCGCGTCAAGCGCGGCAAACCGCGCGCGGGCACCATCGCGCTCAATGCCTATCATGAAGGCAATCAAATCATCATCGAGGTCTCGGACGACGGAGCCGGCATCAACCTCGAAGCGGTTCGTGCGCGCGGAATTAAGCAGGGACTGATCACTTCGGAAGACCGCCTCACCGATCGCGAAATCATCGAGTTGATCTTCACTCCCGGCTTCTCGACTGCCGAAGTTATTTCGGACGTGAGCGGGCGCGGCGTCGGGATGGACGTCGTCAAAAAGAACATCACTCGTCTCAAAGGCGTCTTCGACGTGAACAGTGAGAGCGGAGCGGGGACGAAGTTTACGATCAAGCTGCCTTTGACGCTCGCAATCATTCAAGCGTTGCTCGTGCGCGTTGCAGCCGAACTGTACTCAATCCCTTTGGATTCGGTGGTCGAATCACAGCGCGTCGAAATGCGCGACGTGCGAACGGTCCATGGAAGCGAAGTCATCACCCTGCGCGGTCAAGTCGTACCGCTTTTGCGAATCGCCGATTTTTTCGAGTTAGGCGGCGAACGCGACCCCGAAAAAGTGATGATCGTCATCGTCGGTCTGCGAGGACGCCAAGTGGGGCTCGTGGTCGACTCATTCCAGGGCGAACAGGAAATCGTGATCAAACCGCTCTCCGACGTCGTCGGCCGCATTGCCGGAATTTCCGGCGCAACGATACTGGGCAACGGCTCGATCTCGCTCATCATCGACGTACATTCGCTCGTTACTGAAGCTTACGCCGGCGGGCGCATGGCGCGCGCGCAATTCGCGGGGGTCTAATACCATGACAGCAACGGTTCCTTCTAACGCGCAATTGTCCGGCGAGCGCGTGCAAGTCGTTTCATTCGCTTTGGGCAGCGAAGAGTACGGCGTCGATATCGCGCAGGTGCAGGAAATTATCCGCATGGTCGAGATCACGCACGTGCCGCGCGCGCCGCGTTTCATGGAAGGCGTCATCAATCTGCGCGGTCAGCTCATTCCGATCATCGACCTGCGCACGCGTTTTGGGATGACGCGCGCCGAACATTCGAAAAGCACGCGAATCATCGTCACCGAAATTGGCAGCAAGCGCGTCGGTATCGTCGTGGACGCCGTATCCGAAGTACTGAACATTCCGATCGAGCACGTCGAAGGCGCCCCGGACATGATCTCGGGCGTGGGGACGGAGTATATCCAAGGCGTCGGAAAAGTAGGTGACCGGCTCATCATCCTGCTCGATCTGACCATGGTCATGAGCGGCGAAGAAAAGCGGCAGCTGGACACCCTCGAACCCGCTTCCTAGACCGGTCCCAGCAGCGCCTTTAGCGCCTGCTATTAAATTTTTAATTGACAAACGCGCGCGACCTCGGTATAGTGCTATTAACGAATTAGTAGACTACTGCTGGAGGGCGCGTTTTGGCTCGCAAAAAGTCCGGTACGCTCACCGAAGCCGAGCTTCGGCTTATGGAAGTCCTTTGGTCAAAAAGTCAGGCTACCATCGCCGATGTGGCCGCAGCACTGCCGGCACCGCCGCTTGCGTACAGCACGGTACTCACTACGATGCGAATTCTCGAACAGAAGGGTTACGTCGTTCATCGTGAAGAGGGACGCGCGTTCGTCTATCGCCCGATCGTAGCGCGCGACGAGGCCGCAAAGTCCGCCGTCGGATTGCTGCTGAACCGGTTTTTCAAAAATAAGCCCGGCGAACTCGCGCTGCGTTTGGTTGCCGACGAACGGCCGTCCGATGCCGAATTGCTGCGGCTCAAAGCCCTTATCGAACGTTATGAGGGAGAGGGCAAATGACTGCGGTTTTTTCGCTGCTAGAGCCGATCGCGCGAATCGCCGTCGCAACGCTTTTCAATAGTTTATGGGAGGCGACGCTGCTTGCAATTGCGGTTTGGGCAGTTTTGCACTTCGTGCCTAACCTTAACGCCGCGACTCGGTATGCCGCTTGGTGCGTGGCGCTGGTCGCAGCGATCGCGCTGCCGCTTGCGACCACCCTTCCGCTGGTGACCCTAGCACCGATTTCCGGTGCGTCTCGCGCCAAGGTCTTTCATGCAACGACCGCTGCAAGCAGTACCGTACTGCGTAAAATCGATTCTGAAGCGAGGCGTTCTGCAGTCATGCGCAATGCCGCTGTCGCGGGGGGCGGTCCTCGACTACCCCAACGCGTTCGCGTGTCGATTCCAAGCACCGCAGCACTCGTCACGTTCGTCGTGTGGGTCGCAGTGGCGTTTTTCGTTTTACTGCGCTTGCTGATCGGACTCGTGCGCCTGGAATCGCTCAAGCGCAATGCGCTGCCGCTTCCGGTCGACGATCGCGAAGGCATGGCCCGTTGGAATGCGGCCGCCAAAGGGAAGCGCGGGGTTCGGCTCTGCGTATCCGATCGGATCGACGTGCCGGTCGCCGTCGGCTTGTTCGATGCCATGATCCTCATTCCCGAACGGCTGCGCAACGAACTGTCGCGAGAAGAAGTCGAGCAGGTGGCTTTGCATGAACTCGGCCATCTGCGGCGCGCGGACGATTGGACCAACGCGTTTCAGCGCATCGTGCAAGCGATATTATTTTTCAGCCCGCCCATCGCCTGGATTGCCGCACAGCTCGACGTAGAGCGCGAAGTCGCGTGCGACGACTGGGTGCTTGCACTGGCACCGGGCGTACGTCCGTACGCGTTTTGCTTGACGAAATTGGCCGAGATTACGGCTTGGCCCCACCGGCCGCTCGTCGCGCCCGGCGCATTCGTAACCCGCAAGAGCCTATCGATTCGCGTCGAGCGTTTACTGAGCGCAGGGCGTAACGTTCGCACCGGAGTCGCGCTGGGTCCTACCAGTGTCGTAGCCGCCGCCCTTGTCGGTCTGTTCTTCGTCCTCCAAACCGTCGCGCCGTCGGTTGCATTTACCGTTAATCCAAGTCCGGCTCCGACAGCCGCACCAAAAGTGCGCACGCGAGTGGAAATGCGCACCGAATATCGCTACATTACGATTCCCGCGCGGCATATCCACATACCGGCGCGGGT
>JALYTZ010000019.1 GCA_030854025.1 Vulcanimicrobiota bacterium | reverse complement strand
GTCTAAGGCTCCGATGCTGCAGGTTGCTAGTTACTTACTTGATGCTTTCGCGCGTGCGATGAAACGTGATCTTGCCGTCGGCAATCTCGTTGAGTGCCGTCGAAACCGGCTTGTTCAGGTTCACGTGTTCGGTAAGCGCCAAGTCGGGATGGTTGTTGAGCTGCTTCGCCCGTTTGGTGGCAACGTTGACGAGGCTGAACTTTGAGTCGACGTGGCCCATGAGGGCATCCAGGTCGCCGAACACGGTGATTTTACTTTTTGCCATTTATGATTCTTCCAAATTCCTTATTGAGTCGTCGCTGAAACGGTGGATGCGAAATCGTTCTGCCTGCAGGATCGCCTGCATGTCTCGAACCGCATCCTCGGAGCGGCGCTCTTCGTTGATGACGATGTAGTCGAAGTCGCGTATCGAACGGACTTCTTGATGGGCAATCTCTAAGCGGCGCGCGATCTCTTCGTTCGTCTCGGTGCGGCGCGCGAGCAAACGTGCGCGCAGATGCGAGAATCGGTCCGGGAGCAAAAAGATCAGCACCGCGTCGGGAAAGGTCTTCTTTATGGCGAGTGCGCCGTTGACTTCGGGCTTCATGATGAGGTCGTAGCCTTCGGTCAGGGTTCGCTCGACAAAATCGCGTGGAGTACCGTAGAGGTTGGTCTGGTATTCGCGCCATTCCAGAAAACCGCCGGCGCCGCGGCGCTGCTCGAACTCCTCACGCTGCAGATAAAAGTAGTGCTCGCCTTCACGCTCGCCGGGGCGCGGGTCGCGAGTCGTGGACGAAACCGAGTACCGGACACGGGGCATTCGCGCGCGCAACGCGTCGACTAAGGTGTCTTTTCCGGCCCCTGAGGGCCCCGATACGACGAAAAGCAGACCCGGGCCGGGCACGTTGCGAACTCTCCAGTTTACGGCAAAGCTTCCTCTGTTCACAGGAACGTACGGCAACCCCTGGTTGGTTGCCGCGCCACGGACCTAAACAACCACGGTGCAGACGTCCTTTTGCATGGCGGCGTGGGCGGCCGGGTCTGCGGCGGCGCCTTTGGGGCGCGCGTAGGACGCGGTAATTGCCATGTTGCCGGTCACGGTAAAGCCGACTTCCAGCGTCTGGGGGGAGGCCCCGCCGAGCGCGAACGTTTGAATGCCCGCCTCGCCCGGACATTCGGGAAACGGGACGCTGCGCACGAATTTCGCCGTCCGGTTCGCGAGCACGGTGTTGATCGTCAGCTGCGAAGCAAAGTCCTTGATCGTGCCGCTGAACGGCACTTTTTTTAGCGCGAACTGCTGCGGGCCGTGCGAGGCCGTCATTTCGGCTTTTCCCGAGGTGGTCGTCCAACCGTCCGGAAACGCCGCCGGCGTCGCACTCGATGAACAGGCGGCAAGCCCGGCTATCAGCCCAAACACAATGATTATCGACTGCATTCGCATGGGCACGTGATACCCAAACGCGAAGCCAACGCTGCTGTGTACACCGATTGGCTGCTGATTCACCGCTCCGCCCGCGACCTGGACGATCGCCTGCGCGGCGCCCGCGTGCGCGACGTCGGGCAGCTCGCGGATGGACGTTTCGCGCTTGCCCTTTGGAAGCGCGGCGTCACCCACTTGCTGTGCATCGATCCGTTTGCGCCGACGCCGGTCGTCACGATCGAAGAGGGCGAACTGCCGATTGCAAACGAGCCGGGTTTCGTGCGCGCCGTCGGCGCCGCGCTACGCGCCAGCACTCTTCACGCTGTCCGCAGCCGTCGGGGCGACCGGCTTCTGCGCTTGGAATTCGGATCGCGATCGCGTTTCGGCGTCGAAACCGGCCACGCGCTGATCTGCGAACTCGTGCCGCGCTTCGGCAATATCGTACTCGTAAAGGACGATACCGTCGTGAGCGCCGCAGCAGAATTTTCGCTTGCCGACAATGGAACGCGCGCCGTTGAAGTCGGCCATCGCTACGAGCCGCCGCCCCTGAATGCAAGCCGCATCGTCCCAAAGCTGCTGCTCGAAGGATACGGCCCCGAGCGCGCCCGCGAACTCGTCGACGCACTGATGGGCGAAGGAGTGAATCACGAACCGCTTTTCGTGTACCGGCGTTCCGGCGCACTGGTGCAAGCACATCTCGTAGCGCTACCGCAGTTCGCGCAGCTCGCATGCAGCCGTGAGAGCGACATCCTTGGGTTATTTGCCGAAGATCGCGCCGAGCACACGCACGTTTTACAGAGCGATCGGCTCGCCAAGCGCCGCCGCGATTTGCAACGCACCCTTGCGGAGCGCGAGAAAAAGCTGCGAGCGGAACTCGCGCAAATCGCCGGCAAGCTGCGAACCGCGGGCGGCCGGGACTCACTGCGCGAAGGCGGCGATGCCATCTACGCGACGCTGCACGAACTTGGCGGCGAAGCGGCGGACGAAGCGAAACGACGCGCGGCAGCCTTCTTCGCGCAATACAAAAAACTCGGTGCGTCGGCCGAGCATCTGATCGCGCGCCGCGCCGACCTCGAGGAAGCGCTGGTCGATCTCGAACACGTGCGCTGGGAAGTCGAACGCGCGAACGAAGCCGGAATCGAAGACGCTGCCGATGCCGTAGCTGGCTTGGAACGCCGTCGCTCGCCGGCTCGAAGCCGCATTCCGACGCGCAAGCGTAAGCCACTTCAATACGCGACTGCGCGCGGCTCGCGCATCTTCGTCGGACGCACGCCGCTGGAAAACGCGGACCTCACCTTCCGAGTAGCGCGGCCGAACGACCTGTGGTTCCACGTGCAAAACCAGCCGGGTGCACACGTGATCCTCCAGCGCGACGATCGCGAAGAACCGGCCGACGACGATCTAATGGCTGCAGCGAGCCTGGCCGCGCTGCATTCAAAAGCAAAAATGAGCCCCAAAGTGACCGTCGATTTCACGCTTCGTAAGTACGTGCGCAAACGTCCGTCGGCCGCTCCGGGGCTTGTATTCTATACACGCCCGCGCTCGCTCGTGGTCGAGCCGCGCGAACCGGATGTTATTTCTTCGGCAGACGACCCTCGCACGCTGCCCAGTTGAGATTCATGTAGAACGCTTCGATGTACTTGCCGCGTTCGGACGGCTTGAAATCTTTGATGAAGGCGTGTTCCCAACAGTCCATGACGACGATCGGAACGAAGCCGGCAAGATTGCCGTCCTGGTGCAGTTCGGTCCAGTGGTTACTGATCTGACCGTTCGACGGATCGTAGAAGGCAATGGCCCAGCCGACGCCGCGCATTGCGCCCACGGCGAAAAAGTCTTTCTTCCAGGTTTCAACGTCGCCGTAGCTCTCGCCCAATACGTTATGCAGTGACCCCGATTGCAACTGAGTCGGCGTTTTGGTCAAGTTGTCAAAATAGTATTCGTGCAGCCGCATGCCGTTGAATTCCCAACCCATGCGGCGCACCAGCTCGGCAAATTTCGGATTCGAACCTTGCCCCTCGCCGTTTTTGCGCAAGTCACCGGTCTGCTCGATCAGCAGATTCGTATTCTTGACGTAGCCTTCGTAAAGTCCGAAATGCATCTCGAGCGTGGCATCTGAAATGCCGCCCTGCAAACCGGAAAGATCCCATTTCTTTGGTGTGTACGACTTCATTTTTTTGCTGTACCCGACGCATACCGCCCCTAAACGAACCAAACCACCCCTCTCTTACTAACGCAAAACCTTGTCGACTCAGGGTGAGGCTGGGCGGGGTGTTAGAACGATTTTGCCGATGTGGGCGCTGGACTCCATGCGTTGGTGCGCTTGCGCGGCTTGCTCGAACGTAAAGGTCGAGTCGATAACCGGAACAATCGGGTTGCGTTTGGGAAGCAGCGGCCAAATTCGTTCGCGGAGGGCCTTCGCGATTGCGCCCTTCTGTTCGACCGTGCGCGGGCGCAGCGATGAACCGGCGATCGTTCCTCGGCGACGCATCAATGCGGCGATGTCGAGTTCGGTTTTCGATCCGCCAAGCGTTGCGATGCAGACGATGCGTCCGTCGAGCGCCAGCGCGTCGAGGTCGCGCGCAATGTACGCTCCGCCGACCATGTCCAACACGACATCGACGCCCGCGCCGCCGGTGAACCGGCGCACCTCTTCGACGAAGTCGGCCGTTTTGTAATCGATCGCCAGATCCGCGCCCAGATCGCGCGCTGCCGCGCATTTGGTTTGACTGCCTGCGGTTACGATGACGCGCGCCTCCAGTGCCTTGGCGAACATGATCGCGGTGGTTCCAATGCCGCTCGTGCCCCCGTGCACGAGCACCGTTTCGCGGCGCTGCAATCGGGCGCGCGCGAACAGCGCGTCGTACACCGTAAAGGCGTTCTCGGGAAGGCTTGCCGCCTCGATCGTGGTCCAATGTTTCGGAACGATCAGCACCTGCGGAGCCGGCGCGATTGCAAATTCCGCGTAGCCGCCGCCGTTCACGAGCGCGCAAACGCGATCGCCTACGTGCCAGCCGCGAACGTTTGCACCCACCGCTGCGATCGTGCCGGCGACTTCAAGACCGGGAATGTCGCTGTGGGCGGGCGGCGGCGGATAGTTGCCTTTCCGCTGCGCTACGTCCGCGCGTGAAACGCCCGAGGCCTCGACGGCAACGAGCACTTCATTGATTCCCGGCCCCGGAGTCGGGCGCTCGACGACGCGAAGCACGTCCGCATCGCCGGGCTCGCTAATTTCTACAACGCGCATGCCGCCTTGTTACCCCTCACGCGTCAAAAACATTGCGTCGCCGAACGAAAAGAACCGGTATTCATGTTGCACGGCCTGCGCGTAGGCGTTCAGAATGCGCTTGCGGCCGGCAAACGCGCTCACGAGCACGAGCAGCGTGGAGCGCGGCAGATGAAAATTCGTGATCAGCGCATCGACGACTCGAAAGCTGAATCCGGGCGTTATGAAAATCGAGGTTTCGTGCGCACCGGCCGTCAGCGTGCCGCAGTCGGCGGCGTTGCCTTCCAACGCACGCATGACCGTCGTTCCGGCCGCTACGATGCGACGACCGTCGCGCTTCGCGCGCGCGATCGTTTCGACGGTATTCTGCGGAATGGCGTACGATTCGCCGTGCATGACGTGTTTGTCGAGCCGCTCTGCATGCATCGGGCGAAAGGTGCCCAGGCCGACGTCGAGCACGAGCTTGACGATTTCCACCTCCCGCGCCGCGAGCGCTTCGAACACGGCGGGGGTGAAATGCAACGATGCCGTGGGCGCCGCCACGCTGCCGGGCTCGCGCGCGAAAATCGTCTGATAACGCATTTGCGCATCGGCGGAATCGTTGTGAATGTACGGAGGAAGCGGCAGCGTCCCCGCGGCCGCGAGAAACTGCTCGAACGGCAGCTCGATTGCGAATTCGATCTCGCGCAGCCCGTCCTCGAGCACGCGCACGATGCGAGCCGTTCCAAGCGCGCCGAATAAAATCCGGCTGCCTTCGCGCAGCTTACGTCCCGGCTTGGCAAGCGCGAGCCATCGCAGGGAATCCGCATCGTATCGCGCGCGATCGGCCGGACGCAGCAGCAGCACTTCCGCGCGCGCTCCCGGCGTTTTCGCACCCTCAGCAAGGATTGTACCGACGAGCCGCGCCGCGATGACGCGGGTCTCGTTCAGAACCAGAACGTCTCCAGCGTGCAGGTACTCGGGCAAATCGCGAAAGGTGCGATGTTCGATCGCGTCGCCCGCGAGCACGAGCAGCCGCGATCCGTCGCGTGAGCGTGCGGGCTTTTGAGCGATCAGATAATCGGGAAGCTCGAAGTCGTAGGCCGATGCGAGCCGGTCGACGGCGTCGCCGTCAGTCACGTCCGATGGCGGTGCCCGGAAAATATACTGCGAGAATGCCGCGCGCCGTCATTCCGGTTTGGGCCGCGCCGCGGGCTCCCCATTGACACAAGCCGACTCCGTGGCCGAGTCCGCCGCCCTCGAGCGTCAGCGTGCCGTCGAGCGCAATGCGGTGTAGCAGCAAGCTCGGTACCGTGCGCGAACCGAGCGCGCGCCGGAAATCGGCCGCTTTGATCTGCAGCGAACCGGTATCGCCGTCGATACGGATCGTTCGCGCGCGCCCGCTAGCATCAACCTGATCGACGCCGATCCGCTGCGGGGTTCCGATCGCATCAAAACGGTCGCCGAATCGTTCGCGCATCGTCGACAGCGGCACGGACTTCGTCCAGCGGTACCACGGTGAGTCGGTGCAGTACGCGCACGCAACCCCGCGCAGGTATGCGATCGGGGGTCCGTTCCAGGCATCGGACGACGCTTCCGTATGCCCGCCGCAGCACGACGAGTACACGATTTGCGCGAACTCGTTGTCGTACCGAAGCACCTGACCCGCCGTCGCATCGACGGCGCCGCTCGTTTCGAGCGACTCCGCATCGATGCCGGTGTAGACTTGATCGGCTTCGGATGGAACGACGTCGTAGTCGCGCTGCGGATTGCTGCGCTGCAGCACGTACGTGCGCGCGGCAATCGCTTGCGCCTGCAGCGCTTGCGCAGGCCAACTGCGCGGCATCTCGCGCGGAACGACGCTGTACAGATATGCCTCCAGCGGCACGACGCTCACGATCGAGCCGTCGGCCGTCCTCGAGAACGTGCCGCGGTAACGGCGACCCTCATAGAGAAAGGTTCCGGCGTCGAGCGGTTGAGCGCTGCCGCGGCCGAGCAGCACGCGCAGCGATTGCACGTCGGACGGGCTCGCCGGGTCGAACTGCGGGTCGGCGATTGCGCGTTTACCGATCAGCGTGACGGCCGCAAAAGCGCCGGCGACAAAATGCGCGCGCCGCATTAGAGCAAGCGCTCCTGCTGCGCCGTCGACGGTCCGCCGGTTATGCCCAGATGGCGATACGCCAGCGCTGTCGCCTTTCGTCCGGCGGCGGTGCGCACCACGAATCCGCATTTAAGCAGATACGGTTCCACGACGTCTTCGAGCGTTTCGGCATCTTCGGTAAGCGTTGCGGCGATTGCAGCCATGCCGGCGGGACCACCGCCGTACTGTTCGACGATCGTTTTCAAAAACGCACGATCGAGG
>JALYTZ010000287.1 GCA_030854025.1 Vulcanimicrobiota bacterium | reverse complement strand
GCACCTCGAAGCAAAGTTACGCCGGCCGCACCTGGAGCATCCGTCGGCGCTGGCCTACGCGGACCTGTCCGTCGATCTCGATGCGCACATCGTCGAGCGCGGCGGTAAACGTCTGGATCTCTCGCCTCTCGAATACGGATTGCTCCTCACGCTGCTGCGCAGGCCCAATCGCGTGTTCACTCGCGACGAATTGCTGGATCTCGTGTGGGGCCAGGCCTCCGATGCGGGGCCAAATGCCGTAGAGCGACTCGTTTCGTACTTGCGCGACAAAGTAGACGACGGCTTCGACGTCGCACTCATTCGGACGGTTCGCGGAGCCGGCTACACGTTGCGCGGCGATTAGTGTTTACCGCATTCGGCGCGCGCATCACCCGCGGTTACGTTCTCTTGGCACTCGCGCTGATTCTGCTCGTCGTGGGAACGTCGACGGTGCTCGCATTCTTGCTGTACGCTGCCACCCTCAACGACGGAGTACATTCGGCGGAGCAGCGGGTGACCTCGCGCGCGGCCGCTTTTGCCGGCGCGCACGAACCCATCGAGCAGTACGCTTCCACCTTAGTTAACGAAGTCGGACACGGCCGGATCGACATTGCCGTGTATGACACCAACCATCGGCTTCTGGCCGGAAAGACGCAAGTCGACAACGCGGATCGCCGCGCGATTGGGTTATTCGCAGCTATTCTGGGATTGCATCGTGCGACCGCGCGAATTCCGGGCGGCGTTGCGATCATTCGTCCCGATCTGGATCGGTTCGGGAACTTGCTGCTGCGCTATTGGTCGGTTATGCTCGGCGTCGGCGCGCTTGCGCTGATTGCGGCATGGCTGATCGGCCGCCGAATTACTCGACGCGCGATCGGGCCGCTCGAAGAGGTCTCACGCGCGCTGCACCTCGTTGCGGCTGGGGATTTCCAGCCTCAGCCGCTACGCGGGCGCGGCGGCGAACTGCGCGAGCTGACCGAAGCCTACAACGACGTCGCGCACCGGCTCACTGCCGAAACTGCCGAACGTCAGCGCGCCGAAACGCAAATGCGCCAGTTCGTCGCCGATGCCGGCCACGAGTTGCGTACCCCGCTGACGGTAGTCATGGGATACCTCGACGTTCTTCAAAACGGCGTGGTGAGCGAGCCCGCCGGCGTCTCGCGCGTCTATGCGACGATGCTCGACGAAAGCCGCCGGATGCGTAACGTCATCGAGAAACTCATTCTGCTCGCGCGTCTCGAGCGTCCGCTTGCGATAAAGCACGAGATCGTCGACGTTGCCGCACTCGCGCGCCGAGCCGTTGAAGAACTTTCGCCTTTTGCGAGCGGCACCGTTCGCCTCGATGCATCCGAGCACGCTATGGTGGCGAGCGACTCGAACGAACTCTATGAGGCAATCAAAATATCATCGACAACGCGCTAAAGTACGCGCCGTCTTCGGTCGTCGACGTGGTGCTGACGCGCATGGACGAATCGGCCTCGCTCCGCGTAACCGACACAGGTCCCGGCATGGACGAACAAGATCGCGCGCATGCGTTCGACCGCTTCTACCGCGGCGACGCACGAACGATTGCGGAGGGTTCAGGGTTAGGGCTCGCAATCGCCAAACGCGTCGTCGAGCGCAGCAGCGGCAGCATCGCCCTCGAAAGCACCCCCGGCCACGGCACGACCGTCACGCTAACACTGCCGCTAGCGCAAACCGCCACGCCGTAGCGACCATTCTATAGCGGTGCGGCCGGCTCGACGTCAGTCTGGGAAAAATCGTCACCCTTAAAGAGCAGGGCGTGGTCAGTTGTTTTAGCGAGTACGTAGGCGATGCAATCGCCAAAGTTAAGGGCTGCCGGATGTCGCCCTTTTCCGTATGTTTGGAACGCTTTTCGCGCGGCGTAGAGATCGTCGGCTCCAAAACTGCGAATGTCAGCATCGATGCGAGCGAGCAAGAGATCTAGATCGTCGACGCTGTCGGCGCCGCCTCGGGCCTCCATCACGATGCTGCACTCGAATGCGCTTACGGCTGAAACAAGACGCACGGGATCCCGCTCGATTGCAGTGGCGAACGCGGCGCGCTCGGGCTCGTCGAAAAGGATTGCCAGCAGCGCAGATGAGTCAAGCACCATTAATGAGGCAACCCGTCAGGTCCGTAGCCAAGAATGTCGTCGGGGGCTCGCTGGTCACGCATTGACCGCGATGCGCAACGGTGCGCGATGCGCGCAATATCCTCGGTTAGGGATGATGGATTGCGTCGCCGCAGTCGTTCCAGACGCTCGCTAAGCGCACGGATAACCGCTTCGGTTACCCCCTCGCCCGTTTGGGCGGTTAATTCGCGAACGAGCCGGTCCGCTTCGGAATTCTTGATGCTGAGAGCCATGTCTAGATTCTACCATAAGTGGGAGATTATAGCGCACGGCCAGCAAGCCTGATTGTCAGGCGTTGCCGAGTACGTCGCGGTCGCGTTGAGAGTAGATGTTCAGAAGCATGCCGACCGCGACGTAGTCGGTGAGGATCGCCGAGCCGCCGTACGACATGAAGGGGAGCGGGATGCCGGTGATCGGCATGATTCCGATCGTCATGCCGATGTTGACGACGATGTGGAATGCGAGCATGGCCACCAGTCCCGTCGCCAGCAGAAAACCGAAGCGGTCGCGAGCCGCGAGCATCGAGCGCACGCCGCCGTACAGAATACCGGCGTACAGCGTCAGCAGCGAGAGCGCTCCCAAAAAGCCGAGTTCCTCGGCTACGACCGTAAAAATGAAGTCGCGCGAATGTTCGGGCACAAAGTTGAGCTGCGTTTGCGTACCGTGATGCAGCCCGCGACCGAACCACTCGCCGTTTCCCACCGCAATTTTCGACTGATTCAGGTTGTAGCCGGCCCCCTGCGGATCGGCTTTCGGATTGAGAAAAACGAGCAAACGTGCCTTTTGAAACGGCTTGAGAACGATCTTGGTCCCGACGGTCACCAGCGCGATGGCAAAGACGGACGCTGCGTAGATCAGAAAATCTTGCATGCTCTGCAGCCCGAAAAACAGCTGCGATGAAAGAATGGCAAGAATCACGAGTGTGGTTCCCAGGTCGGGCTGCTTGAGAATCAGCAGCGCGGGAACCGCGACCAGCAGCAGCGGCTTCCACGTGTTTTTCAGGTGAACGTAGTCGCCTTTGCACAGCACCCACGCGAGCGAGATCGCCAGCGCCAGCTTCGCGAACTCGGAGGGCTGAAACGTTCCGAGCGGTCCGAGCGAAATCCAACGCTGCGCTCCGAGTGCACTATGCCCGTGGAGCAAAATGAACCCAAGCAGCAGCAGGTTGATGCCGTAGAGCCAGGGTGCCCATCGCTGCAAGATTCGATAGTCGAAGCGCGAGAACGCAAGCATCAGCGCGATGCCGGCAAGCGCATAGAAAATTTGTTTGCGGTATTCGCCGCTCGCATTGCCGGTATGCAGATCCGCGGACGCGATTGCAATAATTCCGAGCAGCGTTACGAGTACGCACGGAATCGCGAGCGCCCAGTTGAAATTCCGCAGGTAGCGCCGCGTTTGCGTTCCTAGAGCAATCGAACTCACGTTGCCGGCGCGGTATTTGCCTTTTTGCGGCGTCGCCGGCGCGGCATTGCGGGACGTGGCGCCGCCGCTTCGGCAGGCGTTTCTGCGACGACCGATGTCTCCGCAACCGCCGGAGCCGCAACGAGCGGCGTACCGGCGCCGGAGTCATTCGAAGGCCCGTCGTCCGAATTGCGATTGACGCCGACGATCGGAATATTTGCGAGCATCGCCAGCGCCTTGTCCTGCTGTTCGAAATTGACTTCGATACGCGTGCGATCCACTTCGACGTACTTGGAGATCACGTCGACGAGGTCGCGTTTCATGCGTTCAACCATGTCGGGTGCGAGTGAGAGGTGATCGGACATGAGTACGAGCCGCAGCCGTTCTTTCGCGGTATCGCTCGACGTGTGCCGGCCGAAAAGTTTATTAAAGAATTCGATCACGAGCGGCGCCCTCCGAAGAGCGACCCGAGTTTATTCATAAAAGACTCTTTGAATTCGACGGTCGGTGCCGCCACGTCATCACCGGCGATGCGCGCGGCGATTGCGTGATAGGCCGAAGCGGTCTTGGAGTTGCTGCGCAGCGCCAGCGGCTCCCCGCGGTTGGTGGAAACGATCACTTCGGGCTCGTCGGCGATGACTCCGAGTAACGGCAGCCGCAGAATTGCGTTGACGTCGTCGACCGAAAGCATTTTGCCCTTTTTCACGAGGTGCGGGCGCACGCGATTGATCACCAGCTGCGGACGAAATGCGTTGCCGAGCAGGCCCACGACGCGATCGACGTCGCGCACCGCCGAAACTTCGGGCGTGCACACGACGATCGCCTCGCTCGCGCCGGCGACTGCGTTCTTGAAACCCGTCTCGATGCCGGCCGGACAATCGATCAGCACGTACTCGAAGCGTTCGCGCAAGCGCGCAATCAGCTCGCGCATCTTCTCCGTGTCGACTTCGTCCTTTTCGCGCGTCTGCGCCGCGGCCAGCAGACGCAGCGTCGGCGAGTTTTTGTCGACGACGAGCGCGTCGTCGAGACTGACTTTTTCTTCGAGCACGTCCAGCACGTGATGTTTGACGCGGCTTTCCAATCCCAGAAGAATGTCCAGATTGCGCAGCCCGATGTCGGCATCCACGAGCGCGACGCTCGCTCCGCGGCGCGCTAGAGCGGTGCCCAAGTTCGCCGTGGTAGTCGTTTTACCGACGCCGCCCTTACCCGACGTGATGACGATCGCGCGCCCGAGCTTTGCCGCCACCGCAGCGGGCGCGGGCTCGGCTTGCGGATCGTTAGCGGCGTCGGTTTGTCGAAGGACGTGCATGCTACCCTGCTTTCAGCGCGCCGAGAATGCGGCCTAGAAACCCTTGATTGTCGAGCGATGTGAACGGAACGATTTCGCCGTCCAGCCGCCGCGCGATCTTTTCGTAAATCGTCTTGAGGCGATGCGTGTCGTCGAGCACGATCGGGACCCCGCGATTGGACGTGTCGATCACTTCTTCGTCGTCGGGAACGATACCAAGCAGCTCGGCCGAGAGTATTTCGCACACGTCATCCACCGAGAGCATGTCGCCGCTGCGAACCATCTCCGGACGAATCCGGTTGATGATCAGACGCACCGGCATCGAACGGTCGTGCAACTTTCCGATCACGCGGTCGGCGTCACGAATCGCGCTTACCTCCGGCGTCGTGACGACGATCGCTTCCTGCGCGCCCGCAATGGCATTGCGAAAACCCCCTTCAATGCCGGCCGGACAGTCGATCAGCACGTAGTCCGCGAATTCGCCGAGATCGTCGATGATTTTTACCATCTGTTCGGGCGTTACGGCTTCCTTATCGCGCGTCTGCGCGGCCGGCAACATTGAAAGCGACTCGAAGCGCTTATCTTTGATGAGCGCTTGACGCAGTTGACAGCGGCCTTCGATCACCTCGACCAGATCGAACACGATGCGCTTTTCCAGCCCGAGAACCAGATCCAAATTTCGCAGGCCGATGTCGGCGTCGACCAGCACGACCCGGTGGCCGCGCTTGGCCAGCGCTGCGCCCACGTTGACGGTCGTCGTCGTTTTTCCGACGCCGCCTTTGCCGGATGTCAGAACGATAGTGCGTGCGCTCACGTGCTCTCCCCAAAAGAAACAGTCTGCTCGAAACGATCGTGCGGTGATACGACGATGCGGCCCGCCTGCACGCATGCCGCTTCCGGACGAATCGACGCTTTTCGCGCGCCGTCTTCGGCTGCGATCAGCGTCGCAATCCGTAATTGCGTGGGAGCAAGTTCGAGTGCGTACACCTTCGCGTTCGCGTCGCCCTGCGCGCCCGCATGCGCGACGCCGCGAAGCGTGCCGAAGACGACGATGTCGCCGCTGGCTACCAATTCCGCTCCCGGATTGACGTCGCCCACGACGACGA
>JALYTZ010000280.1 GCA_030854025.1 Vulcanimicrobiota bacterium | reverse complement strand
CGTTGCGCCCTTTGGAATTTCGCTTAAACACTCGGGGCATTTGCGCGTCGCGGGGTCGGGCGGCGCTTCGAAGTACGCGTTCGTCACCAGCTTGTTCGTGGGAACGATGACGAAAAAATACACCGCCGCGCAAATCGCCAAAAACGCGAGCAGCGAGTCGGTAAACTCACCGTACCGGACGACGGAGCCGCGGATTTCGATCGTTCGCGCTGCGAATTCCGCATGGGATCCAAAAATGACACTGAGGAGCGGCGTGAAGATGTCTTTGACAAACGCCGTCACGAACGACCCGGCCGCGCCGCCGATGACGACTGCCACGGCCAGGTCCACGACTTTTCCGCGCAGCAAAAACTGCGCAAATCCGCGCGCGATCGAACTGCCTTCACTGGCGACGCGCACTCCGACGTCCTTCGGTTTCAAGTCCACGCCTGCGGTGGTTGTCGTTGCCGAGCGCGGCATCCTGTCATTGCGCAAGCCGCTGCGGTGTGTATAATGGGCCGATGAGCACGACTCCGGAACCGGACTCGGTATCGCACCTCGATTCGACCATTCAAACGCTCGCGGACCTGCATGCTCGTCACTACGATCAGGCGCCCGAAGGGCAGATCGGCATCGAGCGCTTCATACGCGCTGTGGGTAAGCCACGGGTTGCTTTTGCGGTCATCGCATTCGTCGCCGCGTGGATCGGCGTCAATCTCGCGCTTCTAATCGGCGGCGGTCACCCCTTCGATCCGCCCCAATTCTTTTGGCTGCAAGGACTGGTCAGCTTCTGCTCGCTGCTGATGACCACGCTGATTCTGATCACGCAGAACCGTCAGAGCGCCTTGAATGAAAAACGCGCGCAAGCGACGTTGCAGCTCGCGATGGTGTCGGAACAGAAAATCGCGAAGGTCATCGAGCTACTGCAAAGTCTGCGGACCGATTTGCCGATGATCGCGAATCCGCAAGACCCGGAGGCCGCGGCGATGGCGGACCCGATTGACGTACCGGCCGCCGTCGATCGATTAGAAGCGGCGCAAGACGAAACGATCCGCAGGTTGGACGCTTCCCCGTAGGGGAGAATTCTTACGCGCGGCTGACTTCGCGTTTACGGTTGCGAAGGCGTTCGGTTTCATTCAAAATGCGCTTGCGCAAGCGAATGGACTTCGGGGTCACTTCGACCAGCTCGTCGTCTTCGATAAACTCGATCGCGCGTTCGAGTGACAGTTCTTCGGGCGGCGCGAGTTTTACGTTGTCGTCCGAGCCTGAGGCGCGCATGTTCGTGAGCTTCTTCGCGCGCACGACGTTTAGGGAGATGTCTTTGTCGTCGTTTGCGCGCCCGACGACCATGCCTTCATACGCATCTTGTCCCGGCCCGACGAAGAACCGGCCGCGCTGTTCGACCCCGGCAAGCGCATAGGCGGTGATCATGCCGGTGTCGCTCGCAACCAGTGCGCCGACGTTGCGTCCGGGAAGTTCGCCTTGCCACTCCTGGTGGTCGTAGTACGTGTGCGACATGACGGCGGTGCCGCGTGAGAGCGTGAGCAGTTCGCCGCGCAGGCCGAAGATCGCGCGAGTCGGCATCGTATACTCGAGCCGGCGCGATTCACCGACGTTGATCATATTCGACATGATCGCCTTGCGACGGCCCAGCGACTCGATGACCGGCCCGGAGTACTCTTCGGGAACGTCGACGACGACGTACTCGACCGGCTCGTACTTCTTGCCCTGCTGTTCGAGAATGATGACTTGCGGTTTGGAGACTTGCATCTCGTAGCCTTCGCGACGCATCGTTTCGATCAGAATCGAGAGATGCAGTTCGCCGCGGCCGCGGACTTCATACGTGTCCGCGCTTTCCGTGTCGGCAACGCGAAGGGCGACGTTGGATTCGAGTTCGCGCATCAGGCGGTCGCGAATCTGCCGCGAGGTGAGAAACTTGCCTTCCTTGCCGGCAAACGGCGAGTTGTTCACGCTGAAGAACATCGAGACGGTCGGCTCGTCGACGGCGACGGCATGCACGCCCTCCGCGGCATTGACGTCGGCAATGGTGTCGCCGATGTTCAAGCCTTCGATTCCCGAAACGCAGACGATGTCGCCGGCGTCGGCCTCCTCGACTTCGACTCGCTCCAAGCCTTGAAAGGTCAGCAGCTTGGTCAGTCGCAGTCCGGTTTCGACTTTGCCATCGCGTGAGACTTTGGCGATCGGTGCGTTGATGCGCGAGCTTCCGCGGAACACGCGCCCGATGCCGATGCGTCCGACGTATTTATTGTGATCGATTGCGGACACGAGCATCTGGAACCCGCCCTCTTCGGCCGGCGCTTCCGGAACGTGGGTGGCGATCACTTGAAACAGCGGTTCGAGATCTTCGCTCGGATCCTCGAGCGTGCGTTTAGCAATGCCGGCGCGGCCGTTGGTGAAGACGACCGGAAAATCCGCCTGCTCGTCGTTGGCGCCCAACTCCACGAAGAGGTCGAAGACTTCGTTGACGACTTCGGTCGCGCGCGCATCTTTCCGATCGATCTTATTGACCGCGACGATCGCCTTGAGATCCAGCTCCAGCGCTTTACGCAGAACGAAACGGGTCTGCGGCATCACGCCTTCGGCGGCGTCGACGAGCAGCAGCACGCCCTGCACCATCTGCAGCACGCGTTCGACCTCACCCCCGAAATCGGCGTGACCCGGCGTATCGACGATGTTGAACTTAACCTCGCCGTGGCGAATGGCGGTGTTTTTCGCGAGAATCGTGATTCCGCGCTCGCGCTCTAGAGGATTGGAATCCATCACGCGCGTCTCGACGTGCTGGCCTTCGCGGAAAACGCCGCTCTGTTTGAGCATGGCGTCGACGAGCGTGGTCTTGCCGTGGTCGACGTGCGCGATGATCGCGACGTTGCGGATGTCGGGACGAGTCTTCACGTAGGGGTGCTTTCTGTGCGGTCTTTTACGGCGCGGCTGGAGCGCTCTTCAAAGGAGAGTTATAGCCTGGAACGGCTCGCGTGCGCCACGGGTTTTGTCACTTCGTGACGGAGCGCGAGTCTTCTTTCAGGCGCCCGCTCGCGGAAGGGTGAACCAAAACGTCGTGATGCGATGCGGTTCACTTTCGCAACCGATCGTGCCGCCCATCAAAGCCACCAGTTCGGCGCAAATGTAAAGACCCAGACCGGTCGAGCTCTGATCGCTTGCCGAAAGCAGGCCGAATCGCCGGAACAGGCGCTTGCGCTGTTCTTCGGAAAACCCCGGGCCGTCGTTTTTCACGCCGAAACGCACGGAATCGGCCGACACCGTCACGTCGATGATGATCGGAGTGCCTTCCGAGGCGTACTTTGCCGCGTTGGAGAGAAAGTTGACCAGGATCTGCACGACGC
>JALYTZ010000286.1 GCA_030854025.1 Vulcanimicrobiota bacterium | reverse complement strand
ACGATTATCCGACCGTCTTCAAAGCGTTCGTCGCCGCCTTCCGCATGGGTGCGCTCACGTTGTAATTTACGCACTCGAATCTTTAGCGAGAAGGCCGCCGGTAACGGCTCCGGCGGCGCCCAGCGCGGTGACGAGCGGCTCGTACCAGTGCGGTAACAGCGACTGCGCCGTAGACGAAAAAATGGCGATGACGCCGATCGCCAATATCGGCACGCACAATGCTGCGGCGTGATAGACGGGTCTCGACGGCGCCATTCGCGCCGTCAGTCCGCCCGCCGTGATTCCGGCGAGCAGCCACAGCACCGCGTTGGCCGCCACGTACTGCGGCGGCGCGATCGCGACGGAATTTCCGTGAAACATTAGCAGCGCGATGACGACCGAGCCGAGCAGCGTCATGACGAGAAGCACGACGTATCCGCACGCAATTGCAACGGCCGTGCGAAGCCCGGGCATAGCCTGGGCCTTAAGCCACGGCTTGCGGTTTTGCGAGCGCGATCGCTATGCCGGCTACGTCTTCTTCGGATATCGAGAGCCGGCGCATCGCGTCCTCGTAAGCCTCGATCGCTTCTTCGCTTTTGCTCGAAGCGGCCCGCTCCTCGCGCAGCCGCTTAATTTCTTCGGTCACGCACTGCGCGAGTTCGGCGGTAACGGTCACGCCGTGCGCGGCCAGCTCGTGCGCGTGTTTCGTAAGCGTATCCTCGACGAGCGCAACTCCGGAATGTTTGCCGAACACCCAATTGGTTTCCCCGCCCACTAGCTGCGCCGGAACGGCCTCGTACATGCGGTGATCGATGAGCATTGCATGGGTATGGATGCCCGATTCGTGCGCGAACACTTTTGCGCCGACGATCGGCTCGTGCTGCTGCATCGGAATGCCGCTCGCGCGTTCCATAAAACGCGCCAGCTCGCGAAGCTTGCCGTATTTAAAGCCCGGGATTTCCACGCCGTAAAGCACGTTGAGCGCCGTCACGAACTCGTGCAATTTCACGTTGCCAGCCCGTTCACCGTACCCGTTTGCGGTTACCGACACGACTTTGAATCCGCAGCCGAGCGCAGTGATCGCGTTGATCGTTCCGAGCCCGTAATCGTTGTGGAAGTGACACACCATCGGCAATCCCTTGGGCATCGCGGCGACGATGCGCGAGCCGTACCACTTTGCAGCTTCGGGCGTCAAGCACCCCACGGTATCGGGCCACGCCGGACGAGTGCCGCCGGCGTCCATGCCGGCTTTGAAGTATTGAATGAAGTACTCCACGTCGCCGCGGCTTCCGTCTTCCGCGCCGAACTCGATGTTCGTGACGCCGCGCGAACGCGCGTAACGAATGGCGTCGCACTGAAGCTTGATGTTTGCATTGCGATAGAATTCGAGCGGAAGGTCGAGCCACTCGCTCGGGTCGCGGCCTTCGAGCTTGAGAAGCGTCTTTCCGATCTTGTACTTGAGGTGCAGATCGCTTCCGCTGGTGAAAATAAAAAATGTGACGTCCGAGGGCGCGATGCCGACTTGCTCAAGGGTATCGGCGGTAACGTCGATGTCTTTGGGCGTGCTACGGCACATGACGACGATTTCGGTGTTGCCGAGTTCGCCGCGTCGCTTGCCTTCCATGACGAGCTGAAGCGTCTTCCGGTCGCCTGCGGAGGCGGCCGGAAAGCCGACGCTCATGATATGGACGCCGATGTCGGAAAGACGTTTGGCGATTTCAAACTTTTGATCGGGCGTAAAGCAGACGCCCGGCATCTGCTCGCCGTCGCGAAGCGTCTCGTCGTACAAGCGAATCTGCGCGGGATCGGGGAAATCGAGCGCGCGTGTAAACTCTCGCGGATCGCGAATCAGCCGTTCGATTGGCTCACGGAACTCCATGACGTCTCCCCCGGTGCACTTCGATAACGCTCCATTCTCGCGTTTGCAGTGCTTCTACTTCAGTCCGGTGCCCTCGCCGCGCTCGTGAGGCATGATGCCGGCATCGACGGCCGCGCTGGATTGCGCGCGGCGCGAGTAGACCCGCAGTTCGGAAATGTCGCGCGGGAAGAGCGCTTCGAGCGTCCAGTCGAAGGCGACGCGTAGTTTTCGCTCGATACCGGGAAGCCGCGACAGATAGTACGTTCGCCAAAGAATCCATGCGAGCAAACCGGTCAGCACGCGATCGCCGGGTAGTTGCGCGACCGCCTTACGCGCTCCAAGCGAGGCCATCATGCCAAGCGACCGATACCGGAACGGTTTGCATGCTGTGCCGCGAATGACCGCTGCGATGTTTCTCGCGAGTACCGGCCCTTCGCGAATGGCATGCTGTGCCGTTGCCGGATAGAACCCGCCCTCGCCGTCGGGAATGGCCGCGCAGTCGCCGATCGCCCAGATCCGGTCGGCTCCGCGCACGCGCATGTCCGTTTCGACGACGATCGCGCCGCCTTTGCCGTGCGGAAGATCGGCGGCAGCCAGCAATGGTGACGGACGAACGCCCGCGCTCCAGACGATCGTACGCGTGTCGATGCGACGTCCGCTCTGCAGTTCGAGGCCGCCCTCGTCGGCCGCTTTCACGTTGTCGCCAAGAACGATGTCGACGCCGCGTTTTGCGAGCGCAGTTGCCGAATACGCGCCCATTCGGGCGGGCAATCCGGGCAGCAGCGTGCTGCCGCCTTCGACCAGAACGATGCGAATGTCGTCACGGCGTACGTTCGGGTAGTATCGTCCGACGCTGCGAAACAAGTCGACCATTTCGCCCGCCGTTTCGACGCCGGTAAAACCGCCGCCGACGACCACCAGCGTGAGCAGCCGTTTGCGCTCGGCATCGTCAGGGGTCGTGTCCGCGAGTTCCAGCAGCCACATGAACCGGTTGCGCAAGATACCCGCGTCTTCGAGCGTTTTCAGCGCGAACACGCGCTCGGCGACGCCGGGCAGCCCGAACGTAGACGTTGACGAGCCAAGCGCCAGCACGAGTTGATCGTACGCTATGGATTCGGTGATACCGGTAAGCGTGTGCGTGTATGAAACGGCGCGTGCCCGCGAATCAAGCGCGTTCACTTCGGCGAGAATGAAACGCGTGCGCCGCAGTTGCGAGCGCACCGGCGTGAC
This sequence comes from Vulcanimicrobiota bacterium, assembly GCA_030854025.1. GTDB lineage: Bacteria > Vulcanimicrobiota > Vulcanimicrobiia > Vulcanimicrobiales > Vulcanimicrobiaceae > JALYTZ01. The sequence continues at coordinate 6,634 of JALYTZ010000286.1, read as the reverse complement.
GATGTGCCGTACGTCGAGTGCGCCGGAACTGACCTCGGGCAGCATCGGCGTGAACAGCGAAAAGTTCTCGCGGCTGATCAATACGATATCGGCTTCAGACGGACGGAGCAGATGCTCCAATTGCCGTGCGGTTGCAATCGCCGCAAATCCGCCGCCCAGGATCAGGACGCGCACGTTACGGGCGGCTTGGAGCCGCAGTCCACGCTAAGAAATCGATGGCCGTCATCGGATGCGCAATGCTGTAACCCTGCACCGCCTCAACGCCTTTTGCCGCGAGCCACTGCCGCTGCGATTCATTTTCGAGTCCCTCGGCAACGATCGACCATCCGAACCGCTTGGCCAGTGCGATCAGTCCGTCCACGCCGGCCGTCGCTTCCGGTGAAGCGAAGAGCGACGCCGTGATGTCGCGGTCCAGTTTCACGAAGTCTAGTTCCAGCAGCGCGAGCTTTGCAATAGGCAAGCCGCCGCTGCCGAACTGATCGAGCCCGACCACCAGCCCGCTCGTGCGGCACTCCCGCACGAAGGCGCGCGTCGCCTCGAAGTCGCGCGCCGCCAAACTCTCCGAAAGTTCCAGGCGCAGCAAGGCGGGGTCGACGTGTCCGGTCGCAACGCCCTCGCGCACGCTGGCTAAGACTTCTTTGCGCGGCGCCGAGATGTTGATGTAGATGGGTACCGTCAATCCCATTGCCTGCCACTGACGCGCATGCGCGAAGCCGGTTTCGACGACCCAGCTGTCGATTAGAGACGTCAAGTGCGCGGTTGCCGCAACGTTGAGAAAGCGCTTGGGCGGCAGCAGTCCCATCGAGGGGTGCAGCCATCGGAGCAGCGCCTCCGCGCCGGCCAGCGATCCGCCCGTCGTTGAAACGATCGGTTGAAAACAGAGCAGAAACTCGCGCTGCATCTGTTCGTTCTGCAGACTGTTCGAAAGTTCGTGGCGCAGCCGCATGTCTTCATCGAGTTCGCGGTTGTACCAGTAGTACGCCGAGCCGGCTTGCCGTTTGGCGCGGTACATCGCGACGTCGGCATGCGCGAGCAATTCCTCGGGCGTACGTCCGTCGTCGGGATAGACGGCAATCCCCAGGCTGACGTTGACGTGGGTACGCATGTTGTCGCGATCGATCGGCGCACACACGGCTTCGATGATCCGGTTTGCGACTTCCGTGAGGTCTTCATCGGTGCGCACCACCGGAAAGATGACGGCGAATTCATCGCCGCCCAGTCGACCGACGAACTCGTCACGGCGCATGGTGTCGCGCATGCGATGGGCGATCTCGGTAAGCACCGTGTCGCCGCGCGCGTGACCGAACGTGTCGTTTACTATTTTGAAATCGTCGAGATCGGCAAAAAACAGACCCGCGCGCGTGGCGTTGCGTTCGGCTTGTGCGATCGCATCGCCCAGCCGCGAGATCGTGGCGGCGCGATTCGGCAGATCCGTGACCATGTCGTAAAAGGCATAGCGGGATGTATTTGCTCCGCCGCAAACCGGCTCGACCAAATCGCTAAGTGCCGGCTCCAACGTTCGCAGATACGCGAGTTCATCGGGTGTCAGTCCATGTTCGCGAGTTTTGCGCGATCCCAGGGTCAGCGCCCACTGGGCGCCGCCGCCCCGAAAGGGCATCACGGCAACCGCTCCGAGACCAAAGGCTTCGACCATGGGATGCTGCGCAATTCGCGCATCGGCGGCGACGTCGTGCGACTCGAAAATGTCGCCGCTCTCGACGGCGAGCGAGGCAAGCGACGTGCCGTAAGCGATGCTGTTGCCCGTACCGGCGTCCCCGTCTCCGACGCGGCAGTACACGAGCACGCTCTCGCCGTCGATGCGGCTGATCGTTCCCAACTCCATGCGCAACGCACCCACTGCCTCACGGAGCAGGTAATGCGCGGCATGACCGGCTTTACGCATCGTATCGCCGGCGACTGTAACGATGCTCGCACCCGGCCCCTTGGAAGACGTCATGCTAGGTAGAAGTCCTTTGCTTACTCGCTCTCCGTTGCGTGTATTATGCACGGCATCGCATCTTACTAAACAACTGCAGGCAGGCTTGCTTCCCGCCGCTCCGTAAATTCGCGGCTATCGTGGACGAAGACGAACGCAAGCCCGATCCGCCGACACCGACGCCGTATCGCAGCTCTTTTAATGCCGAACGACCGGAAAATCGCCGCTACGATGTTCCGCACGAACAACGTCCTCCTTTAATGCAGACAAACGAGAAACAAAACGCCCGTAAAGGCGCCGGCGCCGTGATCGTCGGCATCGGAATTCTACTTGCAAAGTTCAAGGGTCTTCTTTACTTGCTCTTGAGCTTTAAATGGATTTTTCTCGGTGCTAAAATGCTCGCGTACAGTTGGACCTTTTTCCTATCATTGTGGATTTACATTTTACTGTTCGGCTGGAAGATCGCACTCGTATTTATTCTAGTTCTTTTGACCCATGAACTCGGCCATTACTTCGCTTTTAGAAACTACGGACTCGATGCAAAGCTCCCGGTGTTCGTTCCGCTGCTCGGAGCATTCACCGCCGGAACGGCACCGCCGGATCTCGAGCAAGACGCATACATTGCACTTGCAGGACCTTTAACCGGACTGCTGCTTGGAGCCGCGTGCTACGCATTCGGCACAACCTCGCACGAACCGTTCTGGTTTGCGGCGGCATACGTGTGCGCGTTCCTCAATCTCTTCAACATGATCCCAATGCCGCCGTTCGACGGGGGACGCGTGATCAATGCACTCTCGCCGGTTCTGTGGATCGCCGGTTTCGCATTGTTCGTCGCGGTCGCGTTCGCGCTGCATATTTCGCTCCTTTTCGTGATCATCATCGGCGCGTTGGGTTTGCCCGCGATGATCGCGGCGTTCCGCGGCCACGTCGACCCGCGCGCGGCAGCGATGACGCGCCTGCAGCGGTTCAAAGTCGGCGGATGGTATTTGGCGGTGTTGTTCGGTCTGCTCGTGCTGACGTCGTACGCACACCTCGCCGTGCCGAACGGACTGCGCTGAACCGCGCGCTGCTTGCATTCGCCGCACTCTGTGCGCTGAGCGCGTTACTCTTTGCGCGGCCGCACGCGACGCCCGGGCCGGCGCTGCGCGACTTTGAATCGTACTACGCAGCGGGCGCGACCTGGCTGCGGGCCGAGAATCCGTATGGAACCGCGATTTGGAAGTCGGAGCGAACGATTCCCGGAGTCGATCCCGCGCGCTACGAGCTGCTTCCGTTCGTCGGGCCGCCGGCGTTCCTGCCGATCTGGGCGCTGCTCGCGCGGCTGCCGTTTCGCAATGCCGCAGCAGTCTGGACCGCCGTTCTCATCGCATCGCTCGTTCTCGTACTAAATCTGACCTTGCGGATCGCCGGCCGTCGAGTGAACGTCGAATCGTTTATTTGCGTGGGAATTCTTGCGCTCGGATTCGGGCCGATCACGAGCGATATCGCGCTCGGGCAGGTCGCGCTAGTTGCGTTCGCATGTGCGCTGCTCGCTTGCGCAACCGCCGGACGAAACGTGTGGGGAGCGGCTGCAGCCGCGCTATTCGCAGGTTTGCAGCCCAACGTCGCCCTCGTACTCCTCGCGCGTTTCCGAAAAAAATCCGTGATGCTCGCGTGCGGCGTAGCCGTCGTCGTCTTCGCCGGCGCATGCGCGCTGGCCGTCGGTCCGGGCGCACTTGCCGCGTATGGACGCCTCCTGCACGATCACGGAAACGCGGAGCGCTTTAGCCTCATTCAAATCACGCCGGCGGCAATCGCCTACGGTTTCGGTGCCTCCGCCGCGGTAGCGTCGGCCGTCGGCATTGTCATCGCGGCGGCAAGCATCGCCGCGTGGATTGTCGTTGCCGTGATAACCGGCAATCCGTTCGCGCGGCTTGCCGCCGCCTGCGCCGTTCTGCCGTTCGCCGTGCCGTTTTTCCACGAGCACGATCTGCTGATCGTCTTCGTGCCGGCGCTTTACGCCGTGACTCGCGCCGACGGCCGGTTCGTGCCGGTCGCAGTAGCCGGCGGGCTGTTCGCCGCCGTTGACTGGCTGGGAATCGCACAGCGCCCGGACGGTTTGCTCCAAAGCGCGTTACTTGGTCTCGCTGCATTCTGCGCGCTCGTCTGTATGGCCGAACGTCCGTCGGCGCGCACGTATCTTGCCGCCGCCATTCCGCTGATACTCTTGCCGATCGCAGGATTCGCGGCTACGCACGACCCCGCTCCGATCTGGCCCGACGCGATGCGTGTGCTTCCGTCCTTTGGAGCGGGAGTATCCGCTGCAACGGTTTGGGCCGCGGAACAGCGCGCGAGCGGCCTTCTCGCTCCGAACGCGTTCTGGGCGCTGCTTCGCTGCGGCCCCCTACTCGGCTGCGCGATGCTGCTAATCGCTATTGCAGGCGCCGCTAAATATCCACGTCCATTATATTGTCGAACGGGGCAGCGGAGCCAGGCCGGAAATTCTTGAGGTCCTTATTGTAGATAAACGTCGTTTCCGGCGCTAAAGTCACAATTGTGGGCGTATCCTTTTGCAATTCTTCCATGACGATCGCATCGGCTTTCTTGCGGCCCGCCGCGTCATACTGCGAATAAAAATCGAGCATTGCCGCACTCGCTCTGCGATTGCACCAGTGCAAGTCGTTCTGACCATTCGGCGGGAATTGGTTACAAGCGTACAGATTCGAGAGATCGCCGAGCGGGTCAAGTGTCCAAGCGGCATAGAGCACGTCGAACTTGCCGCCGTAGAGTATTCCGCCGGAACTGGCCGGTGCAAAGAGCAGCGCCGTATTATAGTGCCGAACGGTGAGCGCCACTCCAATCTGTTTCCACCAAGAACGCTCTAGCTCGATTTGATTGTCCGTATCTTGACTGCCGGTGTTAGTCGCCAGATCCAAATTCAGTTTCACGCCGTTTTTCGAACGCACTCCGTCCGAACCGCGTGTCCAGCCTGCCTGGTCCAGCATCGCATTGGCATGAGCGATGTCGAACGGTTTTTGCTTCGCGAGTGCGGGGTCGTAGTACGAAGAAACCTTCGGAGCCGGCTCTTCCTGCAACACGCCAAATCCGTGCCCGATCTTTTCGCGAATTGTGGGCCGGTCAATGGCGTATTCCAGCGCATGCCGCACGACAGGGTCGGTTACGTCGGCATGGCTGACGTTGAAGTCAATGTGATCGAATTCGAAGCCGGGTTGACGAAGGCCGACGAAGCCGTTTAAGTTTTCCAACCGCGTATAGTACAGCCCCGGGACGCGATACCACATGTCGAGTTCATGCGACTGCAGCTGCGTCTGTACGGTGTCGCGGTTGGGGATGATTTCGAAGTCGATTTCATGCAATTTTGGAAGTCCGCGGAAGTAGTAGGGGTTTGCGACCATGACGACCCGCTGGCTGCGCAGCCAGCTTTGGTACTTGAACGGCCCGATTCCAACCGGGAGAGAATTATAAGCAGCGGTGTTTATGTTCGCGAGCTTCCCAAGAATATGTTTGGGGAGAATGCACGGGTTGGCACCGGCGGTGGAGAAAAACGTGATTAAAAACGGCGAGTATGGCTTCTTTAGGTGCAATCGCACCGTATACTTATCCGGCTCCTCGATCTTCGAAATAAGGTCCCACCCGCTGCGGCTGGTCTCGTTGTTCGCCGGATTTAGAACGGCGTGAATCGAGAACACGACATCGTCGGCGTCAAACGGCGTCCCGTCGGACCACTTGACTCCTTTGCGCAAATGATAGGTGATCTGCAGACCGTCGGGGCTGACACCGCCGTTCTGTTTGGTCGGCACCTCCGTCGCCAGCTCGGCGTACGGGATATTCTTCTCGTCGAACTTGATGAGCCACGCCATCGTCATCGAGGACATGGTAGCCAACGTCCCCTGCGTATTGAGATGCGGATTCAGACTGCTGACGTCTTCGGCCGTCGCGTAGCGCAGCACGTGTGGATGCGTCCACGCGTTCGAGCGGCCGTTAGCACCGGGTGGACCGTTGGTTCCGGACTTACTGCACGCCGCTAGCGCGGCGCACGCGAGGAGGAGCGCTGCGCGACAAACAGAGAGCTTCATCTGACCCTTTCGCGCGGACTAAATATCCGCATTCATGAAATTATCGAACGGCGAAACCGCGTTGGGCTGGAAGTTTTTGAAATCTTTATTCCAAACCCATACCTGCTGCGTTCCCATGACGACGATCGTGGGGACTTCTTTGTCGAGCTGCTCTTCGACGATTTTCACGTCACCGTTGCGTTGGGTCTGATCGAAGTGTCCGAACAGCGCGTGCGTTGCCGCGGTGGCAGGCTGATTGCACCAGTGAAGGACGTTCTGCCCGTTGGGCGGGATCTGATCGCACCCGTAAATGAACGAATAATCGCCGATCGCATCGGAGCCCCACTGAAAGTACACGACGTCGAACTTCCCTTTATAAAGGATGCCTCCATCGGCATAGGGCGCGAACATGAGCGACGAAAGGTAGTGCTGGATGCTCAGCGAGACGCCGATCTGCTTCCACCAGCCGCGAATAAGTTCGAACATTCCGTCCGCTTGCGGGTCGCCGGTGACGACCGCTACGTCCAGTGCGAGCTTGGCGCCATTTTTCGCGCGAATTCCGTCGGCCCCGCGCTTCCATCCGGCCGCATCGAGCAGGGCGTTCGCTTTCGCGATATCAAACGGGACGGGTTTTATGCTTGGG